>CAYOGU010000034.1:0-17377 GCA_964403345.1 uncultured Syntrophus sp.
CGATGTGGGCGCGCGCGCGCCGCGGTATGCGGGCTTCAACCTGATCGTCGGCGGGATCGGGATCCCGGTCCGTCTGGGCGTAGCCGGTCAGCACAACGTCCTCAACGCCCTGGCGGCGGCCGCAGCCGCGACTGCGCTCGGCTTCGACCGGCACGAGATCGCCGGAGGGCTCGCCCGTTTCCGCCCCGTGCCGGGCCGGATGGAGATCCGTGCCCTGGGCAACGGCGCCTTCCTGATCATCGACACCTACAACGCCAACCCCGCATCGGTCCTGGAGGCCCTCAAGACCCTGCAGGGGCTGCGGGGTACGGGCCGTGCCGTCGCCATCCTGGGAGACATGCTGGAGTTGGGTGAAAGGGCGCCGGAGCTGCACGCATGGATCGGGGCCAAGATCGTGGAAACGGCCGTGGATAAAGTCTTTCTCAAAGGGGACCTCTCGCGATCCACCGCGGCCGGGGCGACGACGGCCGGCTTGGCCGGCGAGAGAATCGCCTTTTTCGACGACCCCCGAAGCGTTGTCCGGTCTCTCCAGGACCATCTGGCCAAGGGGGACTGGATTCTGGTCAAGGGGTCCCGAAGGATGAAAATGGAGAAGGTCGCGGAGGCGATCATCCAAGCATTTGACCTGAGCCCTCAAAGGGTGTAAGGGATGCTCGCCCGGTCAGAGAACCGGAGGCGTCAAGAAGGAAGATACAATGCTTTTTCATCTTTTATATCCGTTACATGAAACTTATTCGCTCTTTAACGTCTTTCGTTACATCACCTTCCGGACGATCTATGCGGCGATCACGGCCTTGGTGATCTGCTTCGTCATCGGCCCCTGGCTGATCCGCAAGCTCCAAGCCCTCCAGATCGGCCAGATGATCCGGGAAGACGGGCCGGACAGCCACCTCGCCAAGCAGGGAACGCCCACCATGGGGGGCATCCTGATTATCTTCGCCGTTACGATCTCGACGCTCCTCTGGGCCAATCTGACAGTCGGCTCCATCTGGCTGACGGTCATGGTCATGCTCGGGTATGGCCTGATCGGGTTTCTGGACGACTACCGGAAACTGACCCAGAAGAACTCCCGGGGCGTGCCAGGGAAGTACCGGCTGGCCGCGGAGATCGTGATCGCCCTATTCGTCAGTATCGTCCTTTACCTCAAGTCGGGATTCAACTCCAACGTGACGATCCCCTTCTTCAAGACCGTGCTGCCCAACCTGGGCTGGGGATACGTGCTCCTGTCCACCTTCATCATCGTCGGGGCCGCCAACGCCGTGAACCTTACCGATGGTCTGGACGGGCTGGCCATCGGTCCGGCGATCACCTGCTTCATGACCTATCTCCTGTTCGCCTACTTCGCCGGCAACACCCGGATCGCATCCTACCTCCAGATCCCCTACGTGGCCGGAACCGGAGAACTGTCGATCTTCTGCGGGGCCGTCGTCGGCGCCGGGATCGGGTTCCTCTGGTACAACACCTATCCGGCCCAAGTCTTCATGGGGGACGTGGGCTCCCTCTCCCTGGGGGGCACCCTGGGGACCCTCGCCGTCCTGACCAAGCAGGAAATCCTCCTGGCGATCGTCGGGGGGATCTTCGTCCTGGAGACCTTCTCGGTCATCTTTCAGGTCGGCTGGTTCAAACTGACCAACGGCCGGCGGATCTTCCGGATGGCCCCGATCCACCACCATTTCGAGCTCAAAGGGTGGCCCGAACCCAAGGTGATCGTCCGGTTCTGGATCATCTCCATCCTCCTGGCCCTGGTGGCGATCAGCACACTGAAATTGAGGTGAAGCAACAGTGATGGATCTCAAGGATAAAACGGTGGCGGTGATCGGCGCCGGAAAGACGGGGCTGGCGACGGCCCGCTTTCTGGCCGGACAAGGGGCCCGCATCCGCCTGACCGACGGGAAACCCCAATCGGCCTGGGGGGATGCCCTGGCCGCCCTCGAGGCGCTGTCCGCCGATCTGGTGCTCACACCCTACGGCCCCGAAGTCCTGATTGGTGCCGACTGGGTCGTCCCCTCGCCTGGCGTCTATCCTGCCAACCCCATCCTCTCCGAGGCCCTCCGGCGGAAGATCCCCATCATCAGCGAACTCGAGCTGGCCTGGCGCTTTCTCAGGACGCCGCTCATTGCCATCACCGGAACGAACGGGAAGACGACCGTGACGACGCTCATCGGGGAGATCCTCCGCAGGACCGGCCTGAAGGTGTTTGTCGGCGGTAACATCGGCGCCCCCCTGATCGGCTACACAGACGGCCCGCAGGAGGCCGACTGGACCGTCGTGGAGGTCAGCAGCTTCCAGCTCCAGTGGGCGATCGAGTTTCACCCCCGCATCGCCCTCCTTCTGAACGTCACCCCCGATCACATCGACTACCACGGGAGCATCGAGGCCTACCGGCGGATCAAGGAGTCGATCTTCGCCCGTCAGGGCCACTCGGACCTGGCCGTCCTCAACGCCGACGAGGCTGCATCGGCCCCCCTGGCCGCCCGTCTGGCTGCACGGGCAGAGCGCTTCAGCTCCTCGAGGCCTCTCGAATCCGGGATTTTCCTCGATGGAGACCAACTCGTCCGCATCGACGCCTCCGGGAAACGTGAGGAATACCCCCGTCAGATGATCCGGATCCCGGGACGGCACAACATCGAAAACGTGATGGCCGCGATCCTGGCGGTCCGCGAGTGCGGCTGTTCGGCTGGGGAGATCGTCCGGGCCGTGGAGGACTTTTCCGGGATCGCCCACCGGATCGAGTACGCGGGCGAAAAGAACGGTGTCCTCTACTACGACGATTCCAAGGGGACCAATGTGGGAGCCGTGATCAGAGCGCTGGAGAGTTTCTCCGCGCCGATCGTCCTCCTCTTGGGAGGGCGGGACAAGGAGGGCGACTTCGAGACCCTCGCCCCTCTGATCCGCGGGCGGGTGCGGAGCCTGGTCCTCTTCGGCGAAGCGCGGGAGAAAATCCGGTCGCGGGTGGGTGATCTGGTCCCCACGACGCTCAAGGCCACACTGAAGGAAGCGGTGACGGCGGCCGCGGATCTGGCCCTGCCGGGGGATGTGGTCCTGCTCTCGCCGGGCTGTGCGAGTTTCGACGAATTCTCCGACTACAAGGCCCGCGGCAGGATGTTCCAAGAATGGGTCAGGGGGCTTTAACCATGAATAAGTCCTCCAGAGAGACGAAACCGGACCTGATCCTCCTTCTGGTCACCCTTCTTTTGGTGACCATCGGGACGGTGATGATCTACAGCTCCAGTTCCATCCTCTCCATGGAGCGGTTCCGCGACGGCCAGTACTTTCTCAAGAAGCAGATCTTCTTTCTGGTCCTGAGCCTGCTGGTGATGATTCTGATGACCCGGATTCCCTACTACAAACTCCGCAATCTCGCCTGGCCCGGCATCGTTGTCTCGGGGATCCTCCTGATGGCGATCTGGATCCCCGGCCTGGGGATCCGCGCCGGCGGCGCCGCCCGCTGGCTCAACCTGGGGGTCTTCTCCTTCCAGGTTTCGGAAATGGCCAAGATCGCCCTGATCCTCTTTCTGGCCCACTACCTGACCTTCAAGGTCAACCGCATTCGGGAGTTTTCCCAGGGGCTCCTCATCCCCCTGGCAGTCACCGGCGCCCTGGTGGGTTTGATCCTGCTTCAGCCCGATTTCGGTACGACCGTGATCCTGGCCGTCATCGGCCTTGCGATGATCTTCCTGGCCGGTGGCCGGCTCCTCCACCTGGCGGGGATTGTGGCCCTCTTCATCCCCGTGGCCGTCTGGCTCCTGTTCCACAAGAGCTACCGGCTGGCCCGTCTGATGACCTTTCTCGATCCCTGGAAGGACCCCCGCCATTCGGGTTTCCAGATCATCCAGTCCTTGATCTCCTTCGGTTCCGGCGGAGCCTTCGGCGTCGGGATCGGAGACGGGATGCAGAAGCTCTTTTATCTCCCGGAACCCCATACCGATTTCATCCTCTCGGTGATCGCCGAGGAAAGCGGTTTTATCGGCGTCGGGCTGATCCTGTTCCTCTATATCGTCCTGATCGCCCGGGGCTTCCAGATTTCCTTGAAGGCGCCCGATATGTTCGGCAGCCTCCTGGCCTCGGGGCTCACGATGCTGCTGGCCCTGGAGTCCTTCGTCAACATCGCGGGGGTCATGGGCCTGATCCCGCTCAAAGGGCTGGCCCTCCCCTTCTTGAGTTACGGCGGGACGTCGCTCATGATGTCCCTGGTCGCGGTGGGCATGTTGCTCAACATCTCGTCCTATGCAAAGTGACGGGATCCCGAGGAACCGGACGTTGGATGAAGAAATGACCAAACCGAGCACGACGGCGCCAAGCCCCATCGGGCAGAAGCTGCCGACCCCGTCGGACGGCCTGGGGATGGTCATTGCCGGCGGCGGAACGGGCGGTCACCTCTTCCCAGGAATCGCCGTCGCCGAGGAGTTTCTCCGGAGGGACCCAGCCCGCCGTGTCCTCTTCATCGGCACCGAGAGGGGCATCGAGAAGCGGGTCCTGCCCGAACTGGGCCTCCCCCTCAGGACCCTCCGGGTGGAGGGGATTCAGGGACGGGGAGCCCTCCGGTCCCTGGGGGCCCTCGCCAAGATCCCGGCAGGGCTGGCCGCTTCCTTCAGGATCATCGGCGAATTTCGTCCCGCCATCGTCTTGGGCGTGGGCGGGTACGCCTCAGGTCCGGCGGTCCTGGCTGCCCGCCTCATGGGCATCCCGACAGCCGTGGCCGAACAGAACGCCCTTCCGGGGTTGACCAACCGGATCCTCGGCCGCTTCGCCGACCGGGTCTTCCTCACCTTCGAGGCCTCCCGGCGGTGGTTTCCGGAGTCCAAGACCCAGGTCACCGGAAACCCGATCCGGTCGGCCTTCCTCTCCGGAGAGACAGAGAGGCAAAAAGGGGACGCCTTCACGGTCCTCGTCTTCGGAGGAAGCCAGGGGGCCAGCGCGATCAACCGGATCGTCACGGAGGCCCTGGATGACTTGGCCCCCCTGAGGGAGAGGCTCCGTTTCATCCACCAATCCGGGGAGAGGGAACGGGGGGCCGTTGAGGCCGCCTACCGCCAGAAGGGTTTCGCTGCCGAGGTCCTGGCCTTCATCATGGACATGGCCGCCGCATACCGAGAGGCCGATCTTCTGATCTGCCGGGCCGGGGCCACCTCCATCGCGGAGCTCACCGCCGCCGGCAAGACAGCCATCCTCATCCCCTTCCCTCACGCCGTGAACGACCACCAGACGCGAAACGCCGAGGTCCTAGCCGCTGCAGGGGCTGCCGAGCTGGTTGCGGAGAAGGGATTGACCGGCCGGTATCTGGCCGGGATGATCGAACGGTTTTCCCGCGATCCGGAGGCCGTCAGGAAGATGGAAAGGGCAGCCGCCGCCCTTGGAAACCGGCGCGCGGCCGAAACCATTGTCGATGCCTGCCTGGCGCTGATCCGGGACCGGCGGTCTAGAAAACGAGGTTGAGGGAATATGGGAGAAACGCTCAAACAGAGCAACATGCATCGGAAGATCCGACGCATTCACTTCGTGGGGATCGGAGGCATCGGCATGAGCGGGATCGCCGAAGTCCTTCTCAACCTGGGCTACGAGATCAGCGGTTCGGACCTCGGATCGACGGAGACCACCCAGCGTCTGGACGATCTGGGCGCGGCCATCCACAGGGGCCACGATGCCTCCCACATCGGGAACGCCGACGTGGTCGTGACCTCCACGGCCGTGCGACCCGACAACCCCGAGGTCCTGGCCGCTCATGAGCGGGGAATCCCCGTCATCCCGCGGGCAGAGATGCTCGCGGAGCTCCTGAAGATGAAGTTCTCCATCGCCGTCTCGGGGAGCCATGGCAAGACGACGACCACCTCGATGGTGGCGACCCTTCTGGCCCACGGCGGCCTGGACCCGACGATGGTGATCGGCGGGAAACTCGCCAGCATCGGGAGCAACGCCAGGCTCGGCGACGGCGAGGTGATCGTGGCCGAGGCCGACGAGAGTGACGGTTCCTTCCTGAAGCTGAGCCCATGCCTGGCCGTCATCACCAACATTGACCGGGAGCACCTGGACTACTACGCCGATTTGGACCAGATCAAGGAGGCCTTCCTCCAGTTCGCCAACATCGTCCCCTTCTATGGTTCGACGGTCCTGTGTCTCGACGACCCGCACGTCCGCGAGATCCTTCCTGAGATCAAACGCCGGGTGATTACCTACGGGCTCCAGGCCCCGGCCGACTATCGGGCCGAGGGGATCTCCTTCACGGGAGCTTCCAGCCGATTCGCGATTTACCACCGGGACACCCTTCTGGGGACCGTGAGGCTCAACGTGCCGGGCCTGTTCAACGTTTACAACGCCATGGCGGCCATCGCCGTGGCCCGGGAGATGGAACTGACCTTTCCCGTCATCCGGGAGGGGCTCCAGCGTTTCACCGGCGTCCATCGACGTCTGGACGTCCGGGGCAAAGCCGGGGGAATCACCGTGGTGGACGACTACGGCCACCATCCGACGGAAATCCGCGCTACCCTCGCTGCGGCCAAACAGGTCTGGCCCGGGCGAATCCTCGTCGTCTTTCAACCCCATCGCTACACCCGGACGCAGGCCCTCTTCGAGGAGTTCCTCACGGCGTTCAAGGACGCCGACAACCTGATCATCACCGACATCTACCCGGCAAGCGAAGAACCGATCCCCGGCGTGAACGCCGCTGCGCTCTGCGAGGCAATCCGTCGGAAGGGGCATCCCGACGCCGTCCATCTGCCCAATTTCGATGCCATCGTCGACCATCTGGCGAAGGTCGCCCGGCCTTCGGACGTGATCCTGACTCAGGGGGCCGGGAGTGTCTGGAAGGTCGGCGAGGCCTTCCTCAACAGGATCCAGGGAGCTCGGGAGGGATGAGCGAAGAGGGCTGGCGGGCAGAGATCCGCAGAAGGACCACCGCAGAAATCCGCTTCGACGAAGAGGCCCGCCGCCACACCTCGATCGGAGTCGGCGGGCGGATCGATGCAATCGTCTCCCCCCGCAACGAGGAAGACCTGGTGCAGATCGTCCGGTTTCTTCAGGAGGCCAGGATTCCCTTTCTGCCCGTCGGAAACTGGACCAACCTGATCGTAACCGACCGCGGATACCGCGGCGCCCTCCTCTCGCTTGCAGGCCTTACGGCCCTGGACCTCAGGGAAGGGCCGGCCGGGGAGGTCCGGCTGGAGGCCCAGGCCGGCGTTTTGCTCGCGGAACTCGTGAACCTCTCGATCCGTGAGGCCTTGACAGGGATGGAGTTCTGCGCCGGCATCCCGGGCAGCCTCGGAGGTGCCCTCAGGATGAATGCCGGGGCCTACGGAGGGGAGATCAAGGACATCGTCGAGACGGTGCGTCTGCTGGACCCTGCCGGGGGAATCCGGGAGGCATTCCGCGGCGATCTCAAATTCACATACAGAAATCTTGACTTGTCCGCAGAAACCGTTATCATCGGCGCGGTGCTCCGGCTCCGGCGATCCGATGGGGCGGCCGTTTCAGGGAAGGTAAAGGAAATCATAGACATGCGGCGTGGGAAGCACCCCCTGGAGTACCCGAGCGCCGGTTCGATCTTCAGGAACCCGCGAGAAATTCCTGCGGGGAAACTGATCGACCAGGCCGGTCTCAAAGGGTTCCGGATCGGTGATGCACAAGTGTCGGAGAAGCATGGGAATTTCATCATCAATCGAGGAAAGGCCAAAGCCGAGGAGATCCTGAGCCTGATCGCCCTGATCCAGAGGCGAGTCTTCGAGACCACGGGACATCGACTCCGGACCGAGGTGAAGATCATCGGGGAGTAAAGGCGGCAAGGTCGGGCACGGGTGGGTTCGTTGATGAGAAAGCGGTTCCGTCTGCAACTGGATGCGAGGAGAAACCGGATGAAACGCCGGGCAGGTGACTGGATGAGGGAAATCGGCCAGATGACCCTCCTGATGGGGGCCATTGCCGTCGTCACCGCCATTCTGCTGACCGGTTTCGACTGGGTGGTCCGCAACCCCCATTTGACCCTGCGGGAAACCGACGTCCGGGGCTGTAAGGAGTTGACCGAAAAGGAAGTCCTCTCCCTGGCGGCCATCCATCCGTCGCCGAACCTCCTCACATTGAACCTCGACGCAATTGCCCAGCGGATCCGGTCGAATCCCTGGATCCGGGAAGTCTTCGTAGGGCGGGAATTCCCGGACCGGTTGGTCATCGTGATCCGGGAGCGTAAGGCTGTCGCCCTTCTCCAGATGGGGGACGATTTTCGCATCCTCGACTCGGACGGGTCGCCCTTCAAGCGGCTTGAACCAGGAGACGAAGCCAACCTCCCGGTCCTCACGGGCCTGGTCCGGGAAGGAAAGGCCAACGAGGCGCTTTTGAAGCAGTCCCTGGCCCTTTTGAGCTATCTGGCCGGGGCGAAGGATCTCCCTGACATCGGGACGGTTTCCGAAGTCCACGGCAACGAAACCTTCGGGATCTCCCTCATCACCGATACGGGCCTGTGCCTGAAGTTCGGTTTCGACGGCTACGAGGGAAAGCTCAAACGGCTGACCCCTGTCATGGCCGACCTGGACCGGAAGAACCTCACGGCGGGATTTCTGCTCATCGACCTGAGCGATCCGACGAAGGTCAACGTCCAGCGGCGGAACATCCAGAGTACCGCAGCCCCGCCGAAACCGGCGGGTGCCGGGAAGGGGTATCGGATGTAAGACCGGAGGATATTCGAAATGGGGAGCGGTTCCCCTGATGATCTTCGGAGGATTGGCCAAAGGATCGTGATGGGGCAGGAGGAGGCATGGGCAAAAAAGAAAACGTCATTGTCGGGCTGGATATCGGAACGACGAAAACCTGCGCGATCGTCGGTGAGGTCAAGGAAACGGGGATCGACATCATCGGCATCGGCTCCCACCCCTCGGAGGGATTGAGAAAGGGCGTCGTCGTCAATATCGAAAGCACCGTGGAATCGGTCAAACGGGCGGTGGAGGAAGCCGAACGCATCTCCGGCTGCGAGATCCGTTCCGTCTACGTCGGGATCGCGGGCGGCCATATCCGGGGGCAGAACAGCCTCGGGATCGTGGCCGTCAAGGGACGCGAGGTGGACGAGGACGACGTGGATCGGGCGATCGACGCGGCCAAGGCGATCGCCATCCCTCTGGACCGCCAGATCCTCCACACCCTGCCCCAGTACTACGTGGTCGACGAGCAGGACGGGATTCGCGACCCCGTGGGGATGTCGGGCGTCCGTCTGGAGGCGAAGGTCCACATCGTCACCGGGGCCGTCACATCCATCCAGAACATCGTCAAATCCGTCAACCGTGTGGGGCTGGACATCAACGACATCGTTTTGGAGCAGCTTGCCTCCAGCGAGGCGGTCCTGAGCGAAGACGAGAAGGACCTCGGGGTGGCCCTGATCGACATCGGAGGAGGCACGACGGACATCGCGATCTTCTCGGAGGGAAGCATCAAGCACACGGCGGTCCTACCGGTGGGAGGAAACTACGTTACGAGCGATATCGCCACGGGGCTGCGCACGCCTCTGGCCGAGGCGGAGAAGATCAAGATCCGCTACGGATGCGCCTACACGCCGCTTATCCCCAAGGACGAGTCGATCGATGTCCCCAGCGTCGGTGGCCGGGAGCCCCGTGAGGTCTCCAGACAGATCCTGGGAAGGATCATCGAGCCACGGATGGACGAGATCCTCACGATGGCCTACAAGGAGATCACACGCTCGGGCTGCGAGGAGATCCTCGCCGCGGGCGTTGTCCTGACGGGCGGATCGTCGATCCTCGAAGGCGTCCCGGAACTGGCGGAGCAGATCTTCAACATGCCCGTCCGCAGGGGCTGCCCGGTCGGCATGGGGGGCCTTACGGATGTGGTCAACAGCCCCCTGTACGCGACCGGCGTGGGCCTGGTCGTTTACGGGAGCCAAAATATCGCACGGGAGAAACTGAGCCGCGCGGATGGGAATTTCATCAGCCGTTCGTTCCGGCGGCTGAGGCAGTGGGTCCTTGAATTTTTCTAGGGAGGGAGGTCATATGTTCGAATTGTCGGAAGGAGGGGTAATGAGTGCGGCCAAGATCAAGGTGATCGGCATCGGCGGCGCAGGTGGAAACGCCGTCAACACCATGATCTCCTACAACCTGAGGGGCGTCGATTTCGTCGTGGCCAACACCGACGCGCAGGCGCTGGGGGCATCCGCCTCGCCGATCAAGATCCAGCTCGGTGCCGAGATCACCAAGGGGCTGGGCGCCGGTTCGGACCCCGACATCGGCAAAGAAGCCGCTCTGGAAGCGAAGGACCTCATCCGGGCGAAACTCGAGGGATCCGATATGGTCTTCATCACCGCGGGACTGGGCGGCGGCACCGGCACGGGGGGTGCTCCGATCGCGGCCCAGATCGCCCGGGAACTGGTAGCGCTGGCCGTGGCCGTCGTGACCAAGCCCTTCCAGTTCGAGGGAAAGCGTCGGAACGCCCAGGCGGAGGCGGGGATCACCGAACTCAGGAAAATGGTGGACACCCTCATCGTCGTCCCGAACCAGCGCCTCCTGAGCTTGGGGGGGCGGGACCTCTCCCTCCTGGAGGCCTTCAAGAAGGCCGACGATATCCTCTTCCATGCCGTCAAGGGGATCTCCGATCTGATCATGGTCCCGGGGCTGATCAACCTGGACTTTGCCGACGTGAAGAACGTCATGTCCGAGATGGGCATGGCCCTGATGGGGACCGGCACGGCCAGCGGCGAAAACCGGGCGGTGGAAGCGGCCCAGAAGGCCATCTCCTCGCCGCTCCTAGAGGACAACACCATCCAAGGAGCCCGCGGCGTTCTTCTGAACATCACCGGCGGACCGAACATGACCCTCTTCGAGATCAACGAGGCCTCTTCGCTGATCCAGGCCGAGGCCCATGAAGACGCCAACATCATCTTCGGAACCGTCGTCGACGAGACGATGGGAGACGAGATCCGGATCACCGTGATCGCAACGGGATTCGACAACAGGGGGACGTCGGTGGGCAACATCACCTCGATCGGAAGCATGAAGCGGAGCAATCTGGCGGTCCCCACCTTCATCCGGAACGAGAAGACCCCGGACGCCCCCCTCGATCCGAAGGCCGGGACGGCCGCCGACGCGGAGGAGAACCCCGATTTGGAGATCCCCACGTTCCTCAGAAGGCAGGCCGACTGAAACCTCTGCGGGGACCGATGGTCGGCCGTGTCCCCTGTAGCCTGGACTTTCTGATTGCCCTCCCCCGAAAGACCGGGGGAGGGTTTTCACCCTTCATGGAAGCGGCGAGTCCCCGACAGCCCGTAGGCGGGGGCAGCCGCCCGATCCGCCACCGAAGGTTCGAGCATGTCCTGGAAGGTGAAAAAAAGGTGCCTCGATCTGCTCGCCGGGGAGAAAGGGACCGCCCGCAAGGTCTGGGGGGACGCCCTGGCGGTCTGCTTGGTCTATCCGAATCTCTACCGGATCGGGATGTCCAACCTCGGCTTTCAGACCGTCTACGGCCTCATCAACCGCCGTCCTGACTGCCTGTGCGAGAGGGCTTTCCTCCCCGATCCGGCCGACGACGGTCCCCGCGGCCCGCTCGTCAGTCTCGAATCCCAGCGGCCGTTGACCGACTTCGACATCGTCGCCTTCTCCCTCTCCTTCGAAAACGACTACCCCCACATCCTGGACATGCTGGCCATGGCGGGAATTCCCCTCGAGGCAGCACTGCGGGGGGACCGGGATCCTCTCGTCATTGCCGGCGGAATCGCCGTCACGCTCAACCCCGAGCCCCTCGCTGATTTCTTCGACCTCTTCCTGATCGGTGAAGGCGAGGCGCTCCTCCCGGATTTCCTCGACGCCGCAACGGCCCACTGCCGGGGGCTTTCCAAGAGGGATTTTCTGGTCCGCGTCCAGACCGAGGTCCCGGGGGCCTATGTTCCCGCTCTCTACCGGGTCCACACCGACCCGGAGGGCCGGATCCTGGGACGAGACCCTCTCGCGGCCGGCCTCCCGGCCCGGATCGCCAGGCGCTCGGCCCTGGAGATCGATACCTTCTGCACTGACCAGACCATCACCACCGAGGAAACCGAATTCGGAGGAATGTTCCTCACCGAGGTGAGCCGGGGATGTCCCCGAGGCTGCCGTTTCTGCGCTGCCGGTTTCGTCTGCCGGCCGGTCCGCTTTCGGAGCGCCGCGGCGCTCGGCCCCTCTATCCGGCGGGGCCTCGAATCCCGAAAGGCCCTGGGCCTCGTGGGAACGGCAGTCTCCGACCATCCCGAACTGATTCCCCTGTGCCGGTCAATCCTCTCGCAGGGCGGCTCCGTCGCCGTCGGCTCCCTGCGCCTGGACCGTCTAAGCACAGAGATGGTGGAACTTCTGAAACGAACCGGCGTGGAGACCCTGGCGCTTGCGCCGGAGGCCGGGTCCCAGCGGCTCAGGGAGGTGATCCGCAAGGGCATCACCGAGGAGGCCATCTTCCGCGCGGTGGACAAACTCGTGGAATATGATATGCTGCGGCTCCGTCTATACTTCATGGTAGGCCTCCCGACGGAGGCGGACGGGGACGCAGAGGAGATCGCCAGGCTGGTCAAGGGGATGGAACACCGGGCCCGCCTCGCGACGGCGGGCCAAAAGGGATTCCGGCGGCTGACGCTCAGCATCAACCAGTTCATCCCGAAACCCGCCACGCCCTTCCAGTGGCATCCCCTGGAGGACACCGACGTGGTCCGGCGCAGGATCCGGGCCGTCACCGCTGCCCTGCGGGGGCAGCGAGCGGTCCAGGTCACCCACGACTTGCCGAAGTGGAGTTACATCCAGGCCCTCTTGTCGCTCGGGGACCGGTCAGTGGGAAAACTGCTCCTGGCGGTCCAACGCCTGGAGGGAAACTGGGCGAAGGCCTTTCGCGAGGTGAACGTCAACCCCGATTTTTTCGTCCGCCGCCAAAAGGAACCCGGAGAGGTCCTGCCCTGGGATTTCATCGATCACGGTACGGATAGGGCCTTTCTCGCCGGCGAATACCGGAGGGCCTTGGAGACACAGGATTTCACAAACCCCTGAGGAGAAAAGAACATGACCATTATCCGCACGCCCCGCGGCCAGGCCAGACCGATGAGAGGGATGATCGTCTTCATCGCGGCTCTGGTGTTGCTGATGATCTTTATGAGGATCATCGGCCTCGTCACCGACTGGTTCTGGTTCCAGGAGGTGGGCTACCAGACGGTCTTCACCGTGACTCTTCTGGCGAAGATCAAGACCGGGCTCCTCTTCGGGGCCGGATTCTTCACCTTCCTGATCGTCAACCTCCTGATCGCCTTTCGGCTGTCGCGGGTCCCCCTCTACGGCGATCCGGCGGCCAACTTTGGGAACCCCATCCGTGAGATGGAGCCGGCGGTTCTGAAGGTTTTGATCGTCGCGGGTTCTCTCCTCATCGGCCTTTTCGCCGCCGTCAACGGCACGGCCCAATGGGAGAACCTCCTCCTGTTCCTGAACCCGACCCCTTTTAGCGTCCAGGATCCCCTCTTCATGAGGGACATCGGATTTTACGTCTTCCAGTTCCCCTTCCTGATGCATCTCAACGGCTGGCTGAAGTTCGTCCTGATCGTGACGGTAGCGGCCACGGGATTCCTCTATCTCGTCCGACGATCCTTCCTGTTCATCCCGCCCCGGATCTGGAAGATCGCCCCGGCCGCCCGGATCCATCTGTCCATCCTCGTCGCCTTTTTTCTGATCTGGGGCGTCTTCGGAACATGGCTGGACCTTAACGAGCTCCTCTTCACCAAACGGGGCGTGGTCTTCGGCCCCGGTTACACGGACGTCACGACCCAACTCTGGGTCCTCAAGCTCATGATGGGACTTTACGGCCTCGCGGCCCTAGCCGTGTTGTTCTTTGCCGTTCGCCCGGAATGGCGTATCCCGGCGGCGGCCATCGTCCTGCTCATTCTGGTTTCGGTCCTCGGCCGGGGGATCTACCCCTCCCTGATCCAGAAGTTCCAGGTCGTCCCCAACGAGATCGTCGCCGAGAAGCCCTACCTGGAAAAGAACATCCAGTACACGCGGCTGGCTTACGGTTTGACCCAGATGGAGGAACAGGAGTTCCCGACCGAAGAAAACCTGACGGCCAGGGATCTCCAGAAGAACCACCTCACCGTGAAGAACATCCGGCTCTGGAACCATGCGCCGCTCCTGATGACCTACAGCCAGCTCCAGGAGATGCGGACCTACTACAAGTTCACCGGCGTCGACAACGACCGCTACACAATCAACAGCGAATACCGGCAGGTCATGCTCTCCCCGCGGGAGATCTCCTATCCCGCCCTTCCCTCCCGGACCTGGGTCAACGAGCACCTGACCTACACCCACGGCTACGGTGTCGTTCTGGGTCCTGTGAACCGCGTCTCCGCCGAGGGCCTCCCGGAATTCTTCATCAAAGACATCCCGCCCGTCTCCACGACGTCCCTCAAGGTGACCCGCCCCGAGATCTACTTCGGTGAGAACTCCAACGAGTACGTCTTTGTCCGCTCGAAGCAGCCCGAGTTCGATTACCCCGTGGGGGACAAGAACGTCTACTCCCGCTATGAAGGGACGGGAGGCGTCCCGCTCTCCTTCCTCAAGAAACTGATCTTCGCGGTCCGTTTCGGCTCGATCACGATGCTCCTCTCGGACGACATCACCTCCGAAAGCCGGATCGTCTACCATCGCAACGTCCGCGAGCGGGTCGCCATGATCGCCCCCTTCGCCCGACTGGACCACGATCCCTACCTGGTCGTCTCGCCGGAGGGCCGCCTGGTGTGGTTCGTGGACGGCTACACGACGACGGACCGTTTCCCCTACTCGGAGCCGACTCCCCAGGTGGGCAACTATATCCGCAATACGATCAAGGCGGTCGTGGACGCCTATGACGGCACGGTCCGGCTCTACGTGAGCGACCCGGCCGATCCGATCATTCAGACCTATACCCGGATCTTCCCCGGCGTCTTCAAGCCGATGGCCGAGATGCCCGAAGCCCTTCGGAACCACGTTCGCTATCCCGCCGGTCTCCTGGCGATCCAGGCGCGGATGTACCAAGCATACCACATGCAGGATGCCCAGGTCTTCTACAACAAGGAGGACCTCTGGTCGATCCCCGGCCGGCAGGCCGCCGGCGGCCACCAGCAGGCCATGGATCCCTATTACACGATCATGAAGCTCCCGGGGGCCGAGAAGGAAGAGTTCATCCTCCTTTCCCCCTTCACGCCGAGCATGAAGGACAACATGTCAGCCTGGATGGCCGCCCGCTGCGACGCCCCCCATTACGGCAAGGTGATCGTCTACAAGTTCCCCAAGCAGAAACTGGTTTACGGACCCCGCCAGATCGAGGCCCGGATTGACCAGGACACGGTCATCTCCCAGCAGCTCACCCTCTGGCAGCAGCACGGTTCGAACGTGATCCGGGGGAGTCTCCTGGCCATCCCGATCGAAAAATCAATCCTCTACGTGGAATCTCTCTACCTAGCCGCATCCAACGGCCAGCTCCCCGAACTGAAAAGGGTCATCCTGGCCTACGGGAACACCATCGCCATGGAGGAAACCCTGGATCTCGCCATCCAGAAAATTTTCGGCGGGGGACCGGTGAGAGACCGGGAAATGCCGGCCGAAGCCAAGAAACCCAAGATTATCGTGGAACCGAGCGACCGCCAGAGCGCCCTGGAGGCCCTGGGACACCTCCGCAAGGCCCAGGAGTTCCTCCGCCAGGGCAACTGGACGGGATTCGGCGAAGAGCTCAAGAAGACCGTGGAAAGCTTGACGGCGATCGAGAAGAAGGGAGGAAAGGCCAAGTAGCGCTTTGAGCAGCCGGGCGCTGTCATAGGCAGGACCGACCTGCCGGCGGAGACGGTCCCGCTGGGCCTGAACAGGTTATCGAGGAGGTGTGGATCATGATGAACAGGGAGGTATCGATCCGGGAGGCATCGTTACGGGGCCGGGGGGGATTTCCCCTCCGAACGGCAGCCAGCCTTATCTTCGTGCTTCTGCTCGCGGTCTGGCTGACCGGCTGCACGCCGAAACTCTACAGCATCGACATGCGCTACATCCCCACGAAGACGATTCAACCCACACAGAACGACGGCCGCAAATACAACCTGACCGTGGCCGCCTTCGTTGATCAGCGGAAGCAGGAGGACACCCTCCTGATCGGGCGGGTCGTCCATTCGGACGGGGAGGCCATCCCGGTCCTGCCAAAATACGTCAGACCACAGGAGGCCGTCGCAGCGGCCCTTCGCGAACTGATCAGACAGTCCGGTTACACCGTCTCGCCGGCCAAACCCGAGTGGGACCTCGCGGAGGAAACCATCCGTCCGGAATGGGGGGCGATCGTTGTCGGCGGGGCCATCGAGGCCCTTGAGGTGACCTGTGTCGAGTCCTACGCGATGAAGAAGTATACGGCCAAGGTGCGCGTGTCCCTGGCCTTCGCCGACGTTTCGAAGAAGCGGATCTTCTACCGGGTCAACGCGGAGAGCAGCTCGTCCCTCGAACACATCGTCTTTTCCGAGGAGAAACTGGAGGCGCAGATCAACACCGCCCTGTCCGACGCCATGGAAAAGGCGATCGAAGGCCCTGAGATGGCGCGCCGAATCCGGGAAGCGCTGAAGCCCTGAGGGAATGACGGTCTTGTCATGAGCAAACCACCCGGATCCCCGAATGCCATGAGTCGGCTTCGAGCCGCCGTCCTGAGCCTGACGGCGGCTGGCATGGCTTTGGCCGCCGGCCCGGCACCCTGTGCGACGGAGGACTCGATCCCCCTCCTGACGACGGCGCAGCAAAGGACCATTGTCGAACTGGACCGTATGGATACCGAATTGAAGGGGGCAGCCCGGGCCCTCGGAACGACGGGGCTGACCGGTGAGGCCGCCCGTTCGGTCCTCTCGGGGCTCTGCGCAATTTTTCGCCATGCCGTGGATTGCGCCGCTGTTGATCTGTCCGGAACGATGGTGACGATCGAACCGGCCGCCTACCGGTCCTTCGAGGGAAAGCGCATCGGCGACCAGGAGCAGGTGCAACGGGCCCTGCAGGGCCAGCCCGCCCTGAGCCATGTCTTCCGGGCAGTGGAGGGATTCCCGGCCGCGGATGCGGAATACCCCGTGACCACCCCCGACGGACGGGTCCTCGGGACGGTCAGCCTCCTCTTCAAGCCGGAGGTCCTGCTGGGCGAGATCATCGCCCCCCTGGTGCGGGGAACCCCGGTGGCCATCTGGGCCATGGAAAAGGGGGGACTCATCCTTTACGACGCGGACACGCCCCAGGTCGGCCTGAATCTCTTCACCGCCCCGCTCTACCGTCCCTATCCCGCGCTTCGAAACCTTGGGCGCCGCATCGCCGCAACCCCCGAGGGCAAAGGTGCCTATCGCTTCTTGAACGGCCCGTCCAAGGAGATCGTCAGGAAGAGCGCCTCCTGGCGGAGCACATCACTCTAC
>CAYOGU010000035.1:0-17163 GCA_964403345.1 uncultured Syntrophus sp.
CAGAAGGGTTCTCCCTCCTTGCTGGCCTTCCAGAGGGCGAAGTCATAGGGATTGCGTTTCCGGTCGTTCACGTCGATCCGGGCACCGGCCATCATGTCCTGGAGATTGCGGCCGGAGAGTTTTCCGTAAGCCGGGAATTTCTCCACGGCAAAATAGACGTCCCCATCCATCTCGTAGGCCAGCCCTTTGGCGATCAGCGTCGTCACCAGGTCGATCATGCCGTCGATGTGGGCCGTGGCCCTGGGGCTCTGGGTGGGAGGGATTACGCCAAGGACCTCCATGTCCCGGTCGTGCTCGGCGATAAAGCGCTCCGCGATCTCGGCAATTCCCTTCTTCTCCCGGCGTGCGCGATCGATGATCTTGTCGTCGACGTCCGTGAAGTTCTTGACATAGGTCACCTCATAACCGCGGTAGCGCAGATACCGGGTAATCACATCGAAGACCACGGCCGAGCGCGCATGGCCGATATGGCAGAAGTCGTAAGCCGTGATCCCGCAGGCATAGAGGCCGACTTTCCCCTCGCGAAGGGGAACGAACTCCTCCTTTTTCCTGGACTGGGTATTGTACACCCTCAGGGACATCGAATCCTCCAGACAGATTATGGGAAAAGGGCGACAGCGGGAAGGCCGGTCCTCTCATCGAGGCCCGACATGAGGTTCATGTTCTGAATCGCCTGCCCCGAGGCCCCCTTGATCAGATTGTCGATCACCGACACCACGATGAGCCGTCCGGTTCTCTTATCGACGGTCAACCCGATGTCACAGAAATTCGAACCAACGACGGAGGAGAGGTTGGGAATCTGTCCGGCGCGGCAGATCCGGACAAAGGGCTCCCCCCGGTAATGGTCCTGATAGAGGGCCGTCACTTCCTCGATGCTCGCCCCATGCGTCATGGTCGCGTAGATCGTGCTCAGGATCCCCCTCTTCACAGGCAAGAGATGGGGGGTGAAAGAGATCGTCATCGCCTTCCCCGCAAGAAGGCTCAGTTCCTGTTCGATCTCGGGGGTGTGCCGATGACCGCCGACCTTGTAGGCCTTGAAGGCACCGTCTACCTCGCAGAAGAGCGAACCGACCTGAGGTTCCCGTCCGGCCCCGCTGACTCCGGATTTGGAATCGGCGATGACAGAGGCGGGATCGATCCATTGCGACTTCAGGACCGGCGCAAGCCCCAGGATGATGCTGGTGGGATAGCAGCCCGGATTGGCCACAAAGCCAGCCTTGCGGATCTGTTCCCGGTGGATCTCGGGAAGGCCGTAGACGACCCCTTGGAGCGTCTCCACCGCCCGGTGCGGGCCGTACCAGGCCCCGTAAACCCCGGCGTCCCGGATCCGGAAATCCGCGCTGAGATCGATGATCTTCCGTCCTGACCCGACAAAGGCGGGAGCCATGTCCATGGAAACGCCGTGCGGAAGGGCCAAGAAGATCAAATCGGCCAATCCCGCCACCGCTTCGGGAGAGGCATCGGTGAAAGTCAGGTCCGTCAGACCAAGGAACTGGGGATAGACCTCGGCAACCGGAGTCTTGGCATAACGCCGGGAGGTTGTGGCCACGACCTTCACCTCCGGATGACCCATGAGCAGCCTCAGGAGTTCCTGTCCGGTGTACCCGCTTCCCCCGTAAATGGCAACCTTGATCACGCGATGGCCTCCTCGGTCTCGAAAAAAAAGGGAGGCTTCAGCCTCCCTGGTGATGTTATCTCTTTGAGAACTGGAACCGTTTCCTGGCCCCTGGTTGTCCGTATTTCTTCCTTTCCTTGCAACGCGAATCGCGGGTCAGGAAGCCGGCCTTTTTCAGGGTCGCGCGCAACTCCGTGTCGTATTCCACCAGGACCTTGGAGATGCCGTGTTTGATGGCACCCGCTTGGCCAGCGATGCCCCCTCCCTCGACATTGATATAAAAGTCAAACTGCCCCTTCTTTCCCGTCATGTCCAAAGGTTGCTGAATGAGCGTCTTCAAGCTGTCCCGTGTGAAGTAGTCGTCGAAATTTCGCTTGTTCACCTGAAGGACGCCCCTACCCTCTTTCATGTAGACCCTGGCAATGGCGCTTTTCCTCTTCCCCGTTGCGTAAAACCGTTTCTCCGTCATATCCCTCTCCACAAAAGTCTCAGCAGACCTGATGTCCCTCCGCAGGAAACTTACAAATCAAGAACACGGGGGCACTGTGCCTCGTGCGGATGGTCGCCGCCGGCGTAGATTTTGAGTTTCTTCAGCATGGCCCTTCCCAACGTATTCTTCGGGAGCATCCCCTTGACGGCCGTCCGCAGCAGTTCTTCCGGTTTTTCCCTGAGCATTTTCCCCGCCGTCATGGCCTTCAAGCCCCCGGGATACCCGGAATGATGGTAATAGACCTTGTCCGTCAACTTCTTTCCGGTAAGGCAGATCTTCTCGGCGTTGACCACAATCACAAAATCACCCGCGTCCATATAGGGCGCGTAAATGGCCTTGTGCTTGCCCCTCAGACGGTGGGCGATCCCGCTCGCCAGCCTTCCGAGGACCTTGTCCTGGGCATCGACGAGATACCAATCGCGGGCGACGTCTTCCTGTTTTGCATAATACGTCTTCATAGGTTCACCACAAGTTCATGAATTTGAATTTAAGTAGATATGTAAATTTGCCAAATTTGTCAAGTGGAAACCTGCACCAAATTCAAAAAATGCAGGACGGTTCCTCAATGGACCTCCGGGCCCCTACTGGGCCGATGTCGAAAGGGAAACCCCGCCCCCGGTTCGTCCCAATCCCAAAAGCGAGATATAGAACATGAACGCCCGGTCGGTCGACGTGTCGGAGACATTCAATTCAAAGATCCAGCATTGCTTCTTGTACCGGATGCCATAGGTGGCGTCGATGGTCTTCCGGTCCAGAAGGTTGCGCCTCAGGACATAGGCCACGTCCAGAGCAGGCGTCACGGGGGCCCTCAGCGCAAGGTTGATCTCTTCGATGCTGTCCTGCGTATACCGGTACCCCAGGGTGGCGGAATCGCCTCGCTTGTCCGAAACGGACAGATCGTAGTTGGTCTGTTTCCAGATGCCGGAATTGACGCTGTAAACGTTGCGGGCCGCCATGGACAGATTCGGGAGGGGGGCAAAATCAAATTCCAGGCCAACGTCGCTGAAGGGACGGTTGTCGGCGGTCCCGCTCGTCACGTCCCGGCGACTTTCCCGGATGTCATAGGTCTGATAAAGCTTCAACCGCATCAGCTGCCGGTAGGTTTTCTTTCCATCAGGCCCTGTTAATCGGGAGGTAACCGTGTTGATCAAGGCATAGGTAAGGCTGTTCGCGGCTGAAATGCTGGACATATAATCGGGAAGGTAGCCCTGAGAGGCCTCGGGGATGTAGGTATAGGTAACTTCCGGCCTGATCGCATGCTGGATTTTGTCAACCCCCCATGCATTGACATTGAAGACCCTGCTGATCTCGGAGGAGAGGGTAGCGCCTGTCTGGAAGACCTCCCGATCCCCCTTCTTGTCCCGTCCCTCCAGGTTGTCGGTCCGATCCCAGAGGCTCCCCGTGAATCCAACCTGCGGCGTCGCCTGAAGATAGGGTCCCCATTTCAAGGGCCAGTAAAAGGTCGGGGCAATCTCCCAGAGATGGCCCTTCTGGCCCTCCTGGCGGTAGAAGTTGTCGTAGGTCGCCGAGAAGGTATACTGCAACGGGCTGCCGCTGAAGAGAGGCTGCCTGAATCCCGTCAGGATCACCTCCGGATACTTCTGAAGCGTGGCGTCATTGGTCTGTGAAGAGAGATCGTCGGTATAGCGCGCAACGGCCGTCAGGTTGTAGAGGGACCAGTTCTTGGTCAGACGAACCGTGGATTCAAGGGCTCCGAGACTCTCGTCCCCCACGAAGGAGATGCGGGGAAACGGGCTCGTGCTGTTGGGGGCATAGTTGTTCAGGTAGTAGTTGCTCGTGGAGAAGTCCTTGAAATACCAATGGTCGGAAACCCGGCGGATATCGCTCCGGATGGAGAGCGTGGGGCTGAAGCTCGTCTCGTGGTTGAGGTAGAAGGACCAGCGTTTCTGAGATTCCTGCCAGTCACGGCTGATCGACCCGACGGTCTCCTTGACCTGTTTCGTGTCGTTGATGAAGTCGACGTAAAAGGTCCCGAAGGTATCGATGGATGGATAATAACGGAACTCCACGCCTTCCTTGAAACCCCGCTGCGACATGTAACGCTGGTAGAAGGTGGCGTCCGTGCTTTCGGAGATGGCCCAGTAGAAGGGCAATTCGATGTCCAAACCGTTTTTGTCCCGGGAGTAGGTCAGGCTGGGGAAGAGCAGTCCGGACTGGCGCTTGGTTTTGGCGGGGAAAACCATGTAAGGGGTATAGAAAATCGGATAATCCCCGGCGCGCAACCGGCCGTGCGTGATCGTGCCGTAACCGTCCACGGTCAGGTCGATCTGGCTGCCCACGATGCTCCAGTCCGGATTGTCCCCGTCGCAGGTGGTGATCGTGCCCTTCTCCAGCCGGTAGTCCGCCGGGCCTTTCTTCTCGATCTTCTCTCCCCGGATGTAGTAGTGGTTCTGGGCAAGAAACATCTTGCCGTCGTCCACCGTGCCGATCTTGGTCACGGTGTCGAAAAGAACCTTCCGGCCTTCAAGCAGATCCTGATCGCTCTTCAGAAACACGTTGCCCTCGGCCAGGGCCTTGTTGGTGGCACGGAAGATGGTTGCCCGGTCCGCCTTCAGATATCCGCCGGTGAAGGTGATCAGGACATTGCCGGAGGCGTGAACGGTGTCCTGTTCCCCGTCATAGGAGATGTTGTCCGCTTCGACGTCCACAGGCCCTTCGGAAGGATCCTTCTCCCCAGCCGGAAAGGCGGGCGACGACGCCAGGAGCGGAACCAAGACCAGCAACACACCGACAACGACGCGCCACTTCAGCATGAACCGATTCCTCTTCCCCTTACCCCATTGCATCCGGCGGTCCCGCGCAGGGCGCCTCTTTGATGGATCTTCTTGATCTCTCCCACCAAGTACAGGGAACCGGCGACACAGACGACATCCTCCCCCGAAGCCCGGGAAAGGACGTGCTGCAACGCATCGCCGGGGTTCTCGATGGCCTCCACGTTCCGATGGAAGTCCCGAGCCACCGGCAGCAAGGTTTCCAGCGACAGGGCCCTGTCGCTCGCCGGACAGGTGAGGACAACCCGATCGGCCAGAGGAAAGAGTTTCCTGGCCATCGCCCGATAATCCTTGTCCCCGAGGACGCCGAAGATCAACCAAAGGCGACGATGCGAGTAGTCTCTTTTCAGCGCTCTCTGAAGCGTTGCCGCGCCAGCCGGGTTATGGGCGCCGTCCACAAGCAGAACCGGTTCGGACCCGAGGCGTTCCAAACGGCCTTCCCAGCGTGTCCTTCTGAGCCCCTCGGCCACGTCCACTTCCTCGACCCTGAACCCGGCCTGACCGATCAACTCGGCGACACCCAGGGCCAAGGCCGCGTTCGTGTATTGATGACGACCCGCCAGAGGACAGACAAGTCCGTCCTGACGTCTTCGGATACCCCGGTAGGAAAAGGTCCCGTCAGGATGGATCCGGATGTGGAATTCCTTCCCTAGCCGATAGATGGCAGCCCCTCTTTCGCGGCAGATCTCCTGCAGGGTTTCCAGGACCGGCCGTTGCCGGGCTGCGGTGAGACAGGCCCCCTTTTCCTTGACGATCCCTCCCTTCTCCCGCGCAATCTCCTCCAGACTGTTGCCGAGATAGGCTTGATGTTCAAGGGAAATATTGGTGATGACCGAAACGAGGGGATCCACCACATTCGTGGCGTCGAGCCGCCCCCCCATCCCGACCTCCAGAACGGCGATATCGACGCCCTGCCGTCGGAAATGGAGGAAGGCCATGGCGGTGAGGAATTCGAAATAACTCACCTCCTCGGCCACCGCCGCCTTCACCTCCTCCGCACAGGCGGCCGCTTCCCCGGGATCGATCATCTCGCCGTTGACCCGGATCCTTTCCCTGAAATCGATCAGATCCGGGGAGGTGTAGAGTCCCGTTTTGAATCGGCCCGCACTCAGGATCGAGGCCGTCATGGCCGCCACAGAACCCTTGCCGTTGGTTCCGGCAATCAGAACGGCGGCATAATCCTTCTCTGGATACCCAAGACGCTCCAAGAGCAGGCGTATCGGTTCGAGACCGAGCCGGATCCCCATCCTGTTGAGGCTTGAGAGGTACGCAAGCGTATCGGAATAGGTCATGGGGATCCCACTGCCTCAAAGGTCGTAGGGTACGAGGATCGGGGCACGATCCATCCGAAGCCACCTATGGGTCGTTTGGATCGTTGCGACGGCGCCCAGGTGAGGCAAGCTCCACGGGACCGATCGAACATCCTGCCGCTCTGCCACCGGATGCGGGACTAATCCGCCGTGACTTTGAACACCTCGTCGCCGGGCCGGACGCGGTCCGGCACCTTGACCCCGATATAGTCACCGGCAACCGCCTGCGGCACCTTCTGATTGTTGACCTCCATGGAATCCAGCGACATCGTCAGATCGGTGGTGTGTCCCGTGAACTTGAGGGTATCCCCGACCTTGATCTCTCCGTCCGTGATCTTGACGGCGGCGACGCTCGGCTTGGCAAAAAACTTCATGACTTCCCCGATTCTCTGCTCGGCCATAACCGCTCCTCCTTCCGCATGACGATTCCAGATAGATCCAGTCGAATCATTAAGAGCGAGACTATAACGTTTTTCCTGAAAAAAACAAGAGGAGAATTGGAGGGAAAAGAGAGAGGGCGGGGTGATTCCCCGCCCTCCGCGTTATCCGTTTATTTCTTGGGGGCCGGCGTCTTCTTCCTGGCCTTGTCCTTGGTCTTTTCCTTGGCCTTCTCGGCCTCGTCATTCCGGACAAACTCGATCATCGACATGGGGGCGTTGTCACCGGCACGAAAGCCGGTCTTCAGGATCCGCGTGTATCCGCCGGAGCGGTCCTTATACCGGGCTGACAACTCTCCGAACAGCTTCCCGACCATGTCCCGCTCACGGACATAGGAAGCGGCTTGTCTCCTGGCATGGAGATCGCCCCTCTTTCCGAGGGTAACCATCTTCTCCGCCACCTTCCTGAGTTCCTTCGCCTTGAGATCGGTGGTGGTGATCTTCTCGTGTTTCAATAAGGATGTCACCATCGTCCTGAGCATGGCCTTCCGATGGCTCGTCGTTCTCCCCAGCTTGCTTCCGAATTTTCCCTGCCCCATCGAACTCTATCCTTTCCAACAGATTCTACTCGGACTCTGACTCGTCCCCAGCTGCCCCATCCGCCTTTCCAGCCCGGTTCCAAGGGGCAAAATCAAGCTTCATACCAAACCCAAGTCCGGATTCGGAGAGAATCTCCTTGATTTCGTTGAGTGATTTCCTCCCGAAATTTTTTGTCTTGAGCATCTCCGCTTCGGTCTTCTGGACCAATTCTCCGATCAGATTGATGCCGGCGTTTTTGAGGCAGTTCGCGGATCGAACGGAGAGTTCCAGATCATCCACGTGTCGCAGGAGGATGTCGTTGACGTCCTCCTTCTCCTCAATCTCGCGAGCGGTCTCCTCTTCCTCTGCCTCAGAGAAATTGATGAAGACATCGAGCTGTTCCTTGAGGATCTTGGCCGCATACGCCAAGGCGTCCTCCGGCAGGACACTCCCGTCCGTCCAGATCTCCATCGTCAGACGGTCATAATCGGCAACTTGCCCGACCCGGGCGTAGGTAACCGTATAGTTGACTTTCTTGATCGGTGAAAAGATCGCATCGATGTTGATGGTGCCCTCGGACTGTTCGGGGTCCCGTTCTTTCTTGGCAGCGACATAGCCCTTGCCCATCGCGACCACCATCTCAGCCTTGAAGGACGCATCCCCGACAAGCGTCGCGATAGGGAGATCCGGATTGAGGATCTCGACGGTTCCGTCGGTAACGATATCGGCCGCCGTGATCACTCCCTCCTTGGTCGTATCAATGTGGATGGTCCGCGGCCCGTCCTGATGAAGCTTCAGGCGCACACCCTTGAGATTCAGAATGATGTCGGTGACGTCCTCTTTGATCCCGGGGATCGTGGAGAATTCATGAAGAACGCCGTCGAACTTCACTGAAACGATGGCTGCCCCCTGTATCGAAGATAGGAGGATCCTTCTGAGCGCATTCCCCAGAGTGATGCCGAAACCCCGTTCCAGCGGCTGGCAGCTGAACTCCCCGTAAAAACGGGTATGAGTCGACTCATCGATATCGATTCTCTTCGGTTGAATCAAACTGCGCCAGTTTCTCTGCATAATTCTTTCCCTGCCCTTCCGATATCCGGTTATCTACTCTAGCTACTTGGAATAAAGCTCAACGACCAGCTGTTCCTGCACCGGCATCGTCAATTCTTCACGCGTGGGAAGCGTCTTTACAACACCCCTGAAGTTCGCTTTATCGAGTTCCAGCCACTGAGGCACGCCCCGCCTGGCAACGGTTTCCATCGCCTCAAGTATCCGTTCCACCTTTCGGCTTCCCTCCCTGACCTGGATCTCGTCCCCGAGCTTGAGCAGATAGGAGGGGATATTGACCGGTTTTCCACTGACCGTGAAATGGTTGTGCCTGACCAGTTGCCTCGCCTCCGTGCGGGAATTGGCAAACCCCATCCGGAAGATCATGTTGTCCAGTCGTCTTTCCAGATAGAGCAGAAGATTGGTCCCGGTAATTCCCTTCTGCCGGTCCGCCTTTTCGAAATATCCCCGGAACTGCTTTTCCAGAAGCCCGTACATCCTCTTGAGCTTCTGCTTCTCCCTCAGCTGAACGCCGTAATCGGAGAATTTTTTCCGGAGCTGGCCGTGGTCGCCCGGCGCATACCCGCGCCTTTCGAAGGCGCACTTTTCACTGTAGCACCTGTCCCCTTTGAGAAACAGTTTCAAACCCTCTCTCCGGCACAACCTGCACACCGATTCTCTATATCTTGCCAAAAAAGCCTCCCTGATCCGTGATCAATTAGCCATTATTCGTGTCCATCGATCAACAACCCGCGGCCCGGATCGTCGACCCACGTTTACACCCTTCTGCGCTTGGGCGGACGGCACCCGTTGTGAGGAATGGGCGTCACATCCCGAATCAGACTGATCTTCAGTCCGGCCACCTGGAGCGATCGGAGCGCCGACTCCCGTCCGGCACCCGGCCCCTTGACGTAGACCTGGACCGTCCGCAAACCATGCTCCCGGGCCTTCTTCACAGCGTCTTCCGCCGCCATCTGTGCCGCAAAGGGAGTGCTCTTGCGCGATCCCTTGAATCCCTGCATCCCCGCCGAAGCCCATGCGATCACGTTCCCGCTCAGATCGGTGATCGTCACAATCGTATTGTTAAAAGTCGACTGGATATGCGCGATCCCCTCGGAGATGTTTTTCTTCTCTTTCTTCTTCCCTGTTTTCCTGACTGGCTTTGCCATTGGTCCTCCGGATCATTCACCCGTTATTTCTTCTTGCCAGCGATCGACCGTCTCGGTCCCTTTCGCGTCCTGGCATTGGTACTGGTCCTCTGTCCCCTCACGGGCAGACCCTTGCGGTGCCTGAGGCCACGGTATGTGCCGACATCCATCAACCGTTTGATGGACATGGAGACATCCCGCCTCAAATCCCCTTCTACCTTGAGTTCCTTGTCGATAACGTTTCTGATGGAGGTGATCTCGGCATCCGCAAGTTGGTCCGTCTTCGTATTGGGGTCGATACCGGCTTCTCGAAGGATCTCCAGCGATTTGGTCCGCCCTATCCCGTAGATATAGGTTAAAGCGATCTCCATCCTCTTATTCTTGGGTAAATCCACACCCGCAATTCTTGCCACCTGACAACCTCCTGAAAAAAGAATCCTTATCCCTGGCGCTGCTTATGCTTCGGATTCTCGCAAATGACACGCAGGACGCCACGCCTTTTGACGATCTTGCATTTCTCGCAAATCTTTTTGACCGAAGAACGTACTTTCACTTTTCCCAACTCCTTCAATCCGCCAAAGGCACGGCACGGACCGCCGATCAGCCGCCCGCCTTCGCTATTTCGTCCGATAGACGATTCGCCCCCGGGTCAAATCGTAGGGGGACAGTTCCACCGTCACCTTGTCGCCCGGTAAGATCTTGATGAAATGCATCCTCATCTTTCCGGAAATATGGGCCAGGACGCGATGGCCGTTTTCCAGCTCCACACGAAACATGGCATTGGGCAGCGGTTCAATGACCTTACCCTCAACCTCGATTGCTTCCTCTTTCGCCATAATGTCCGTTCTGTGACGGAACCTCCCGCCATCTCCCCTTCGGGATAGGACCTCACTGGATCCGACTGAGGATATCCGGTCCGTTTTCCGTGATCACCACGGAATGTTCAAAGTGGGCGGAAAGCTTCCCGTCCTCCGTGACCACGGTCCAGCCGTCGGACAGGACCTTCACATGCCAACTCCCCGCATTGACCATCGGTTCGATCGCCAGAACCATTCCCGATCGGAGCTCGATGCCTCTTCCCCGCACGCCGTAATTGGGTATCTGCGGATCTTCGTGCATGCTCCGTCCGATGCCATGCCCCACATAATCCCGGACGACCGAAAAACCGGCGGCCTCGACCCTCTGCTGAACGGCGGCAGAGACATCCCCCAGGCGATTCCCCACCCGGGCCTGTTCAATCCCGTCGTAGAGGCTCTCTTCGGTCACTTTCAGGAGTCTGTGGGCCTCCTCGGACACGGTCCCGACCGGAACGGTGATCGCCGCATCCCCGTAATAGCCCCTGTAGTTCACGCCGAAGTCCAGGCTCACGATGTCCCCTGAAAGGAGCGGCCGTTCGGACGGCATCCCGTGAACCACCTCTTTGTTGACCGACGTGCAGAGGGCGAAGGGATAACCTCGGTATCCCTTGAATGCCGGTTTCACTCGCCGCTTGCGGCACAGCGTCTCGGACAGTTCATCAAGCTCCCGAGTCGTGACACCCGGCCTGACCCTTTCCCGCAGCTGACCAAGGATCTCCGCGACGATCAGATTGCTGGCCCGCAGCTTCTCTATCTCATCAGGCAGCTTCAGGATAACCATGTCAATGATCCCATGTTACCGCCCACCGACGTGTCCATCAACGTCTGCGCGCGATACGGCCCTTCTTCATGAACCCCTCGTACTGCCGGGTCAGCAGGTGGGTTTCGATCTGACCCGCCGTATCCAGGGCGACGCCCACGACGATCAAGAGGGCGGTTCCACCGAAATAGAAGGGCACGTTGAAATAACTGATCAGGATGCTGGGAAGCACGCAAACGGCAGAGACATAGATGGCCCCGCCGAAGGTCAGCTTGGTCAGGACCTCATCAATATAGTCGGCCGTCTTCTTGCCAGGCCGAATCCCTGGAACGTATCCCCCGTACTTCCTCATGTTGTCCGCCACGTCGACGGGGTTGAAGGTCACAGCCGTATAGAAGAAGCAGAAAAAGACGATGAACGCCACGTAGAGGAGCTCGTAGCCCACCCGGCCCGGGATCATCGCACTGGCGACGGATTTCATCCAGGGATGGGGGATGAAATTCGCGATCGTCGCCGGAAACATAATGATCGACGAGGCGAAGATCGGCGGGATGACGCCGGCTGAATTGACCTTCAGGGGAAGATGGGTCGTCTGGCCGCCGTACATCTTCCGCCCAATGACCCTCTTGGCATATTGAACGGGGATCCTCCTCTGACCGCTCTCAACGAAGACAATCACACCGACGACCCCCACCATCAGGACGATCAGGATGATGATGAAGAAAATCCCCATTTCCCCCGACGACAGGAGGCGGAAAGTGTTGATGATCGCCTCCGGCCCCCGGCAGACGATACCGGCAAAGATGATCAGGGAGATCCCGTTACCGATCCCCTTTTCGGTGATCTGCTCGCCGAGCCACATGATAAAGGCCGTTCCCGCTGTGAGCGTGATGACCGTCATCAGTCTGAAACCCCAACCGGTGTTGATGACGATGGATGCCCCAGTGGGGCCGGCCATGTTCTCCAGACCGATGGCGATCCCGAATCCCTGGATGAGACTCAGGATCACCGTCCCGTAGCGGGTATACTGGGTGATCTTCCTGCGGCCCGCCTCTCCTTCCTTGGAAAGCTTTTCCAGGTGGGGAACCGCCACTGTCAGGAGCTGGAGGATGATCGACGCGCTGATGTACGGCATGATCCCCAGCGCGAAGACCGACAGGTTGCTCAACGCGCCCCCGGCAAACATGTCGAAGAGCCCAAGGAGTGAACCCTTGGCCTGCTCGAAGAAGGCGGCCAGGGCCGCCGTATCGATCCCGGGTGTGGGAACATGGGCACCGATCCGGTACACCGCCAACAGAAGGAAACTGAAGAGGATCCTTTTCTGGAGCTCCGGTATCTTGGAGATATTCTTTAAGCCCTCTAGCAAATCAGATTACCTCGATAATCTTGCCGCCTGCGGCCTCGATCTTCTGTCTCGCACCCTGACTGACCCGATCCACCTTCAGGGACAGGGGATATCCAATCTCCCCCTTGCCCAGGATCTTGATCCCGTCCGCTTTCCTGGTGACCAATCCGGAAGCCATGAGCAGTTCCCGGTCGACAACGGATCCCTCCGAAAACCGCTTCAACTGGTCGATGTTGACGGTTTCGATGATCACACGCATGGGATTCTTGAAGCCCCGTTTGGGAAGCCTTCTGGACAGAGGCATCTGCCCCCCCTCAAAATTGGGACGGACGCTGTGCCCCGAGCGTGCATTCTGGCCCTTTGCACCCTTTCCCGCCGTGCCGCCATGGCCGGAACCGTCGCCCCGGCCAACCCTTTTTCTCTTCTTCCTCGAACCCTCAGGCGGTTTCAGTGTTGCCAGATTCATTTCCCGCTCCCCTCGACTTCTACGGCCGCCACCAGATGATCCACTTTGCGGATCATCCCGCGAATCTCAGGCGTATCCTTCAAAACCACGGTCCTGTTGACCTTCATCAGTCCCATGCCACGAAGGACCTTGCGCTGAGCCTCTGGTCTGCCGATATAGCTTTTAACCAACGTAATCTTAAGCTTCTTTTCCACGAACAACCCCTCTCGCGCTAGTTTTCGAGAACACCCTTGCCCCTCGTTGCAGCGATGTCCGCAGGTGCGCGCAATTGCCCCAAGCCCTCGATGGTCGCCTTGACCAGGTTGTGCGGATTGTGCGAACCGAGACACTTCGTCAGGATGTTGTGCACGCCGGCCACCTCCAGGACGGCCCTCACCGCGCCACCAGCGATCAGTCCGGTCCCTTCCGAGGCGGGCTTCAGAAGGACTTTTCCTGCGCCGAAGTGGCCGATCACACTGTAAGGAATCGTCCTGTTCTCGATCGCCACCCGGACCATGGCCTTCTTGGCCTGCTCCATCCCCTTGCGGATCGCCTCAGGCACTTCATGGGCCTTTCCCAGACCGGCGCCCACGGAACCTTTCCCATCGCCGACCACCACGACGGCGCTGAACCGGAAACGCCTTCCGCCCTTGACCACCTTGGCCGTCCTGTTGATCGCAATCACCCTGTCGAGAAGTTCCAATTCTTCCATATTCTTCGTTTCCAACGGTCGTGCCCTCTAAAAATTCAATCCCGCTTCCCTCGCGCCATCGGCCAGCGCCTTGATCCTGCCGTGGTAGAGAAACCGGCCACGGTCAAAGACGACATCCTGGATCCCCATCTCCTTGAGGCGTTTGGCCAAGAGTATTCCCACTGCCCTGGCCGCCTCGATCTTTTTCTTCCCCTCCAGGGAAGACGCCAGCTCCTTGCTGAGGGTGGAGGCCTCGGCCAGGGTCCTGCCAGCATCATCGGCGATGGCCTGGACATAGATATGGACCGCAGACCGGAACACGGAAATGCGCGGCCTCGTCTCGGTCCCCTGCACCTTTCCCCTGACCCTCTTCTTCCGTTTGACCCTGATCCTCTCGATTCGCTTCGTTGCCAATGTTCTACCTCATTCACCGGATGTATCCGAAGACCGGACACACCTTCAACTTAGGCCCCTACCGATTTGCCGACCTTACGCCTGATCTGTTCGCCCGCATACTTGATGCCCTTGCCTTTGTAAGGCTCCGGTTTCTTCAGACTGCGGATCTCCGCAGCCACGCGGCCGACCAGTTGTTTGTCGATGCCGGAAACCGAGATATTGACCTGTTTGTCGACCTTGATCTGAACCCCCTGGGGGATGGTGTACTCGATCGGCGCCGAGAACCCAACGATCAGCTTGAGGGTATTGCTGGCGACCTCCGCACGGTAGCCGACACCGGATATCTCCAGGTTCTTCTCGAATCCGTTGCTGACCCCTTTGACCATATTGGCAATCAGGGTCCTGATCAGGCCATGGTAGGACCTTTCTTTTCTCCCCTCCGAGGGTCTCTTGACCTCCACGACCCGATCACCGAGGACCACATCGACGCCTTTGGGGATCTCCATGGAGAGTCTCCCCTTGGGACCTTCGATCTTGATAATGGCGTGGTCCTGGCTGACCTTGACACCGGCCGGGATGGCCACAGGCATTTTACCGATTCTTGACATGGTACAATCTCCAGATTCCCAATGCGAGTCTGACTTACCAGACGTTGCAGAGAAGTTCCCCCCCGAGGCTCTGTTCCCTGGCTTCTTTGTCGGTCATGATGCCCTTGGACGTGGAAAGTATGGAGATGCCGTATCCATTGAGCACCTGTGGGATCTTTTCGCTCTTCACATAGACCCTTCTGCCGGGCTTGCTGACCCTCTGGATGTTCGTGATCACGGCCCTCTTCGAATCGGGGTACTTGAGGTAGAGCCTCAAGACCTCGTGGCCGTGTGGATCCTTCTTGATATCGTATCCGCTGATGTAGCCGGACTTCTTCAAGACCTTTGCCATATTCAGATTGATTCGCGAGTTCAGCACGTCGACGCTCTTGAAGCGGACGCGGCTCCCGTTTCGGATTCGGGTGAGCATGTCTGCGATCGGATCGGTCATCCCCATAATTGCTCCTTATCTACGCTACCAGCTCGATTTGATCACGCCGGGTATCTCCCCCTTCAGAGAAAGATTCCTCAGGCAGATCCTGCACATATCAAACTTTCGATAGTAGGCCCTCGGTCTCCCGCATATGGGACAGCGGTTGTAGGTCCTGACCGAAAATTTCGGTTTTCTGTTGGACTTCACGATCAAGGATGTCTTTGCCACACTCAACCCTCCGGTGTTGTACCTTGTTTGATCAGTTCCTGAACGGCATCCCCATCAGCTTCAAGAGCTGCCTCGCCTCATCATCCGTTTTCGCCGTGGTGACGATGGCGATGTTCATACCCCTGACCTTTTCGACCTTGTCATATTCGATCTCCGGGAAGATGATCTGTTCCTTGAGCCCCAGAGAGAAATTCCCCCTGCCGTCGAAGGATTTTGAGGGGATGCCCCGGAAGTCCCGGACCCTCGGCAACGCCACGGTGATCAGTCTGTCGAAGAACTCGTACATCCGCTCCCTTCTGAGGGTCACACAGCATCCGATGGACATGCCTTGACGGAGCTTGAAAGTCGCGATGGACTTACGGGCCTTGGTGATCACGGGTTTCTGACCAACGATCCGGGTCATCTCGTCCATCGCAGAGTCCAGGACCTTGACATTCTGAATCGCTTCCCCCAGACCCATGTTGACGACGATCTTGACCAGCTTCGGAACCTCCATGGGGTTCTTGTAGCCGAAGGTCTTGACGAGTTCGGGAACGACTTCCTTCTTGTAATAATCTTTTAGTCTTGCCATTTTCCCCAGCCTATGCGTCCAACGTTTCGTGACACTTCGCGCAAACCCGCGCCTTCTTCCCATCGTCCAGGATCTTGTAGCCAATCCTCACCCCGGTGCCACATTTACTGCAGAGATACATCACGTTCGACAGATGGATCGGTCCTTCCTTCTCAACGATGCCGCCCTTGCCCTTGGCGTCGGCCTTCTTGTGCCGTTTGATCAGGTTGACCTTCTCAATGACGACCCGCTCCTTATCGGCAATCAAGTTCAGGATCTTTCCAGTCTTGCCCTTCTCTTTGCCGGCGATCACCTTGACGGTGTCCCCTTTTTTCAATCTCTTTACCCGCATCGCATGTTCCTCAGTCGTTCCCCGTCTGAAAAAACCCCTATAACACCTCTGGCGCCAGCGATATGATCTTCATGAACTGCTTGGCACGCAGTTCCCTAGCCACCGGCCCGAAGATGCGCGTTCCGATCGGTTCCATCTGATTCGAAATCAACACTGCCGAATTATCGTCGAACTTGAGGTAGGACCCGTCCGGTCTCCTCACCTCTTTCACCGTCCGGACGACCACCGCCTTCATCACGTCGCCCTTTTTCACCTTTGAATTTGGAAGTGCCTCCTTGACTGCAATGACAATGACGTCACCAAGGCTGGCATACCGTCTCTTTGAGCCCCCCAGTACCTTGATGCATGCGACCTTTTTGGCACCTGAATTGTCCGCGACATTGAGCACGGTCTGCATCTGAATCATATGAACACCCCATTGCGCCCGCGGTTCGATGCCGGCGGGCCGATACGGTCCCGCCGCGTAAACCTTCCCCGGCGCCGTCTCGCGATCTACTTTGCCTTATCCAGTATCTCCAGCATCCGCCAGCGTTTTTCCTTGCTCAACGGACGGGACTCGATGATGAGAACTTTGTCCCCGATCTTGCAGCTGTTCTGGCCGTCATGGGCCTTATATTTCACGTACCGTCTGATGTACTTATGGAAGTTCGGATGCTTCACGAGCCGCTCCGCCTTGACCACGATCGTCTTGTCCATCTTGTTGCTAACGACGACGCCCTTGATGACGATCTTGTTGCCGCGCTGTTCCACTACCTTACCTCCTTCTCGACGAGGACCGTCTTGATCCTTGCAATATCCCTGCGAACGTGGCCCAGCGTGGCCGGCGATTCCAGTTGCCCGGAGGCGTGACGCAGACGCAGTTTGAAGAGCTCTTCCACCAGTTCCCGGTTCTTCTGCTGCAGCTCATCGACGCTAAGATCTCTGATCTCTTTAATTTTCATCAGATATCTCCCTTGAAAGAAACTTCGTGCCGATGGGAAGCTTATGGGAGGCCAGATTGAATGCCTCCTTGGCGATCTCCTTCGAAACCCCCTCGATCTCGTAGAGGACGACCCCAGGCTTGATCACCGCTACCCACTCTTCCGGGGCGCCCTTTCCCTTTCCCATGCGAGTCTCGGCGGGCTTCTTGGTTACGGACTTGTGGGGAAAGATCCGGATCCA
>CAYOGU010000036.1:0-13617 GCA_964403345.1 uncultured Syntrophus sp.
CGCCCTGACCGAGGAGGTGAAGCTCGACCGGGGACGGATCGCGACGCCGGACCTGTCCACCTATATCATCCCGGGGGCCCAGGACATCCCGGAGACGATTGTTCTGGCCGTCGAATGCAACGAGACGTCCGGGCCCTACGGCATGAAAGGGGTCGGCGAAGTGGGGATCAACGGCCCTCTGCCGGCCATCGCCAACGCCGTGGCCGACGCCTGCGGGATCGCGATCACCCGCGCGCCGCTCACGGCCGGGCGGATCCTGGAGACGATGGGGCGGCACGGGAATCGGGAAAAGGGGGGAACCCCCTGAAGGGGAGACACGCCATGGAGATCCGTTTCATCCTCAACGGCCGGCCCGTCTCGATCGATGCCGCTCCTGCAAGGCGCGCCGTCGACCTCATCCGGGAGGACCTTGGAATCACCGGAACGAAGGAAGGATGCGGCAGCGGGGAATGCGGGGCCTGCACGATCCTCGTGGACGGCGAGAACCGCCTCGCCTGCCTGATGCTTGCCGCCCAGTTGGAAGGGAGGCAGGTGATCACCGTCGAGGGGCTGGTGGAAGGCGGGGTCCTGCGCCCCCTCCAGGAGGCCTTCGTCCGCTGCGGCGCCGTCCAGTGCGGCTTCTGCTCCCCCGGGATGATCCTGGCCGCGGAGGCCCTGCTCGCCCGGAATCCCGCCCCCTCGCGGGAGGAGATCCGAGAGGGGCTGAGCGGGAACCTCTGCCGCTGCACGGGATACGGGAAGATCGTCGATGCCGTGGAGGCCGCCTCCGGCCCGACGAGGGAACGGAGGCCGCTGCAGCCCGCCGTCGTCGCCACGAGGAAGAACGACCGGGCGGCCGCCTTCCCGACGGCCGCAGAGACCCGGCCGAATAGCCCCGATCCGGGGCCGATCCCGAGGGGGAGGGTCTTCTTCCCCCGGAATCTCCCCGAACTATGGGAACGCATGGAGGAGGAGCCGGAGGCTTTGTTCTTCGCGGGGGGGACCGACCTCTTCGTGCGGCTGCGGAAGGAGCAGGAAGCCCCACACGCCCTCGTCGGACTCGAACGGATCGCCGAGCTGCAGGGGGTCCGCCAGGAGAACAACCGCCTCTGGATCGGCGCCGGCATGTCCCACAGCCGCCTGATCGGAGATCCGCAAATCAGACACCATCTGCCCGTCCTGGTCAGAGCCCTTGAAAGCCTGGGCTCGCCTCCGATCCGCAACATGGGGACCCTCGGCGGAAACATCTGTACCGCCTCGCCTGCCGGCGATACCCTGCCCCCCCTCTACGCCCTCGATGCGGAGGTGGAGCTCCGCTCGGCAGGGGGAAAGCGGGTCATGCCGATCACAGCCTTCATCACCGGCCCGGGAAGAACAAAACTGGAGAAGGGGGAGATCCTCGCCGCCGTCGGCGTGAGGACCCCCGTAGCGTACGGAACCCACCGTTTCGAAAAGATCGGACAGCGCAAGGCCCTGGCCTGCTCCGTCGCCAGCCTCGCGGCCCTCCTCAGAATCTCCGCCGCCGGGGTGATCGAGGCGGCCAGGCTCGCCTGGGGAAGCGTCGGCCCGACCGTGGTCACCGCGCCGGAGGTGGAGGCCGCACTCGTCGGCCAGCGGCTCACGTCGGGCCTCCTGCAGGAGGCCGCCCGGATCGCCCGTCAAGCCGTCTCGCCCATCGACGACCTGCGGGCCACGGCGGGCTATCGGCGGGAGGTGTCGGGGAACCTCCTCCTGCGGCTGGCCGACTGTCCCCTCGCAAGCCCCTGGGACGGGGCATCCCCGAAGCGCCGACAAAAAAAAGGGTCGACCGCGGCGGCCGACCCTTCGGGGAATACCGGGGCTCCCCCTAGAGATCCTTGAGAGCCCTTGTAAATTCCAGACGTCCCTCCTTGACCAGGGCGGCCTTGCTCCCCTCGACCCACTCCCGAAGCACTTCGACCCGCTTCTGTCTGAGCAGATAGGCAGCGATGGCCTCCTTCTGGGTGGCGAACTCCGCATCGTTCGCCTTGGCTCTCTCCTTGAATCGGACGATCACATAATTCCCGTCGACCCAATGCACCTTCTCCGGATAGGGCTTCTTCTCCGAAAGCAGGAACAGGGCCTCCGCCAGTTCCGTCGAGGCCCCCAGCTTGGGAGCGGCGCTGCCGGGATGGAAAAGGCCCGTTTCCGTGACCTTGAACCCCTTCTGGCTGGCCAGGGCCCCCAAGGCCTCCCCCTTCTTCAGACGGCCCAGAAGGGCCTCAGCCTCCTGCTGGGCCAGCCGCTTGGCCTCCTGATCGCGGTAGAGCCGATCCACCTCCGCCTCGACCTCCTTGAGGGCGGGAACATAGGGGGCCTTCCGGTCGGTCACCATGAGGAGGTAGTAGCCCTTCTCTCCCTGCAGGACCCTGCTGATTTCGTTTTTCTGCAGGCTCGAAACGATCTTGACGAAGTCCGCCATCGGCCGGAATTCCTCGGGCGGCTGGTTGATACGGAAGAGGCCGGTGGTCCGGACCGTCAGTTTCTTCTGGGCGGCATAGGCGTCAAAGTTCTCTTCCTGGTAGATCGTGTCGTGGGCCTTCTTGGCCTCGTCGGATGCGGCATACATCCCCTTGATCGCCGCCAACTCCGCCACGATCTTGTCCCTGACCTCGGAGAGAGGCTGGACTTTCTTGTCCTTGGTCCACTCCCCTTTGTGCCGGTCGTAATAATCAGCCACATCAGCGTCGGAAACCTTGGAGGCCGCCGCATAATCCCGGCCCATGAAGGCCAGGTACTTGAACTGTATCTGCTCGGGAACGCGGAACTGTCCCTCGTGGGCCTTCAGATAGCCTTCCAGATCGGCCGGCGAGGCCTTGACCGCCCCCAGGTAGCCCTTCGGGGCAATCTGGACAAAGTCGATGTTGATCTTCTCGCTCTGCATCCGGAAGAGATCGTAGACCTCCTGGTCGGATACCCGGATCCCGTCCTGGATCAGGTCCTGCAGTTTCAGGGCGATGATCATCTTCCGCTGGTTCTCCTCGAACTCATCCGCCGTCATCTTGAGGGTCCTGAGGTTCTGGTCGTAGAGCCTCTGGTCGAATGCCCCGTTGTATTGGAAGCCCGGATAGGCGAGGATCGCCGCCCGCACCTCCTCTTCGGTCGCCCGGATGTGCAGGTCCTCGGCCTTCCTGAGGACCACGGCCTGGTTGATCAGGTAATCGTAGGCCTGTTGCTTGAGGTTCAGGGTCTTGAGCATCTCCTCTGTCAGTCCCTGGCCGAAGCGCTGGCGGTACATTTCCATCAGGTTATGGTATTCCCTCTGAAAATCGGCATATACGATCGGCTTCCCGTCGATCAGGGCGATTCGCTCCGCCACCTGTTTGCCGCCCATGGAGCCGAAATAGAAAACAAAAACGACGATGATGATCCCCAGGATCACCTTCATCATCCAGTTTCTGGCATGCCTTCTCATGAGGTCGAGCATTTGATCTTCTCCCCTCTGTCTCGATATTGGGACAAAAGAAAAAACAGGTCCGGGTTGAAGCTGAAGCGGTCCGCCGACCGGCCGAAAGCTCCCCCTTCCCGGCCCCCTTTTCCCGACCGGGTTAGTAATATAGTCACCCCTAAAATGCAACGATTTTTTGGAAAAAGGCATTGATTAGGGTGGGGAAATACGATATAGGGGGTCCTGAATCGAAGGTTATTTTCGATTGGGGATGCCATTCTACCGGATGATCAGGAGGAAACGAACTTGCTTTTCGATTTCATTTTGGGAAAGTTTTCCAACGATCTCGCCATTGACCTGGGAACGGCCAACACTCTTGTCTATGTCAAGAACAAGGGCATTGTCCTGAGCGAACCTTCGGTGGTCGCCGTCCACAAGAACGCCAAGGGCGAAAAGAAGGTCTTGGCCGTTGGGGCCGAGGCCAAGAAGATGCTCGGACGAACCCCGGGCAACATCGTCGCGATCCGTCCCATGCGGGACGGAGTCATCGCCAATTTCGACATCACCGAGGCCATGCTCCGCCACTTCATCTTGAGCGTCCACAACCGCCGCGCTCTGGTGAGGCCGAGGATCATCGTTTCCATCCCTTCTGGGATCACCCAGGTGGAGAGAAGGGCCGTCCGGGAGACGGTGGAATCAGCCGGGGCCAGGGAGATCTACCTGATCGAGGAACCGATGGCTGCCGCCATCGGCGCGGGATTGCCGATCACCGAACCGATCAGTTCGATGATCGTGGACATCGGCGGGGGGACCACGGAGGTGGCGGTCATCTCCCTGGCGGGGGTCGTCTATTCGAAATCCGTCCGGGTCGCCGGTGACAAGATCGACGAAGAAATCGTCCAGTACATGAAACGCAAGTACAGCCTCCTCATCGGGGAACGGTCCGGGGAGATCATCAAAACCACAATCGGCTGCGCCTTTCCCGATCCCGGCCTGGAAATCCGCAAGATGGAAGTCAAGGGAAGGGACCTGATCTCCGGAATCCCGAAGATCGTGGAGATCAATTCCGACGAGATCCGTGAAGCGATCATGGAACCGATCAGCCTCATCGTGGACGCCATCAAGGATGCCCTGGAGAACGCCCCTCCAGAACTTGCCGGCGACATCGTCGATCGGGGGATTGTCCTGACCGGCGGCGGCGCCCTCCTGAGGAATATCGACCTGCTGATCCGCGAGGAGACGGGACTTCCCATCACAATCGCGGACGATCCCCTCTCCACCGTGGCCAGAGGGGCCGGCATCGCCCTGGACCAGTTGGATGTCCTCAAAGAGGTGACCTTTCAGGTATAGGGGATAACGGTTCACTATCCCCATGTCCGCGTTGTCGGCCGTTCGCTGCCGAGAAGGGGGTGGGTTTCCCCCTGCAGATCGACGGGATGTCCCTGACGCCTCTGCGTCCGCTCACCCGAGGGGATCCCGGGACCCGCAGGATCATCCTACCGGTGGGACAACGATTGATTGCTGAGGCATGCTGATCCCGAGGAAATACCAATCCATCGCCGTGGCGGCGATTCTGCTGATCGTCTCTTTGAGTATCCTTTCCTATAGTGCGGTCACCGTGACTGAAACCGGACTGTTGAGGAAGGTGGTCCTCGAGGTGGCGGCCCCTGTGGAAAACCTGATCAACACTTCTCTCACGGCCCTCCACGATGCCTGGAAGCGATACCTCTTCCTCGTCGGCATGGAGGACGAAAACAGGAAACTCAGGCGCGAGAACGCCCTCCTGGCCGAGCAGCTCAACCAATACCGGGAGGGGTATATGGAAGGGATGCGCCTCCAGAAACTCCTCAAAATCAAGAGCGGTTTCCAGCAACAAACCGTGGCCGCCAGGGTGATCGACCGCAAACACGCCTCCCTGTTCAAGACGATCCTCATCAACAAAGGGACCTCGGAGGGCCTGAGGGTCGGCCTTCCCGTCCTGGCCGACAAGGGAGTCGTGGGTCGGATCATCGAGACCTCCTGGCACGCCTCGCGCGTCCTTCTCCTGATCGACGAGAACAGCAACATCGATGCCCTCATCCAGAGGAATCGCGCCCAAGGCATGCTCCAGGGTGCCGGCTCGTCGGGCTGCAACCTGAAGTACATCTCCCGGGTGGAAGAGGTGCAACCCGGCGATGTGGTGGTCACCGCAGGCCTTGCCGGGGTATTCCCCAAGGGGCTCCTCCTGGGTGCCGTCAGCGGGATCTCGCGCAAGGAAGGCGGACTCTTCCAAAAGATCGAGGTGGCACCGGTCGTCGATTTCGACAGGCTGGAAGAGGTTCTGGCCCTGATCACGGAGCGGGTTGACACGCCATGATCTACTATCTTACACTCCCCTTCCTGATGCTCTTTCTGGTGATCGTCCAAATCACGATCCTGGATCTCTTCTCCCTGGGACGAATCGGCATGGAGATATCGCTGATCGTCGTCATTTATGCGGGATTCCACCTCGACGCCCTCCGGGGAGGAATCCTCTCGCTGATGCTCGGATTCTTCCTCGACTGTCTGACCAGTGCAATATTCGGCCTTTACACCCTGATCTACATCCTCATCTTTTATCTTTCCATGGTCGTGGCCGGTAAGGTATATGGGGAGAAGCCGCTCTTGATCGCAATCTTTGCGGGATTCTGCACGCTCCTGGAGGGACTCTTGATCATCCTGCTCTACCGCTTCGTATTCGCCACCGATATGTTTTACACCCTCCCGAAGGTCTTCATCCCGCAAGCCGTCGTGGTGGCGCTTTTGAGCCCGGTCCTGTTCCGTTTTTTCCGTAGTTTTGAGGTATTCAGGCATGCAGAAGATTCACGACCGGCTCGACGGGTATGAGCCGGGACATTTCAAGAGCAAATTCAAGGTGATCTTCGCCATCGTCTCGATCGCGCTCGTGCTGATTGTGATGAGGCTGTGGTACCTCCAGGTGATCAAGGGGAACGAACTGAGGCAGCGTTCCGAAAACAACAGCGTCCGCCTGCGAAAGATCAAGCCGATGCGTGGCCTGATCATGGATGATGGAAGGCGGGTCCTCGTGGACAACCAGCCCTCCTTCGACCTGGTTTTCATCCCCAACCGGACCAAGGACATCCAGAAGACCCTCGACCGGCTCAAAACCCTCTATGCCGAGCGCTCCCTCTCCTTTCCGCCTCTTGCCTCTTCCTTCACGGGCAAACTCAAGCCCTTCGTTCCCGTGGTCATCGAAAAGAACATCAGCAAGGAGAAACTCGCCGTCGTGGAGACCCACTCCCTGGAACTCCCGGGTGTCTTTGTCGAGGTGACCCCCATCCGGCAGTACCTGAACGGCGAGATGACCGCCCAGGTCATCGGTTTCACCGGTGAGGTGAGCCGGGAGGAGGTGGACCGAAACGGGACCAGCCAGTTCACGCCGGGCGACATCATCGGGAAGTTCGGCATCGAAAAGTTCCTCGACCCTTATCTGAGGGGGAAGAGCGGCGCCGAGCAGGTGGAAGTCAACGTGGCCGGCAAGGAGGTCCGCTCACTCGGCAGACTCCCGTCCATTCAGGGCGACAATGTGGTCCTGACGCTTGACGTGGGGCTTCAGGAGGCCGCCTGGAAGGCCATCGGCGAGAGGCCGGGGGCCCTGGTGGCCATTGATCCCCGCAGCGGGGCCATCCTGGCCCTGGTCAGTTCGCCCTCCTTCGACCCGAATCTCTTCAACGGGGGGATCTCCGCCATCGACTGGGAGAGCCTTGCCACCGACCGCCGCCATCCCATGGAGAACAGGGCCATCTCGGGCCAGTATCCCCCGGGGTCCACCTACAAACCGGTCGTCGCCGTGGCGGCGCTCGAGGAGGGGCTGATCACGCCGGACACCACCTTCCACTGCAACGGGTCCTTCGACATGGGAAACCGGACCTTCCGCTGCTGGAATCCAAAAGGCCACGGCCAGGTGAATCTCCACCGCGCCATCGTCGAGTCCTGCGACGTCTATTTTTACAACCTGGGCAGGCTGCTGGGTCCAGACAAAATCGCGACCTACGCCCGTGCCTTCGGGCTCGGCGTTCCCCTCGGCATCGATCTGGCCCGGGAAAAGGGCGGGCTGGTCCCGACCCGGCAGTGGAAACTTGCCCGTTTCCGGGAGCCCTGGCAGCCCGGCGAATCGATCTCCATCTCCATCGGCCAGGGGTTCAACCTCCTCACACCGCTCCAGCTCGCCTATGTCTACGCGACCCTGGGCAACGGCGGCACCCTCTACCGACCCCGGCTCGTAAAACAACTTGAATCTACCGAGGGACGTGTCGTAAAAGTATTCGGATCGGAGAAGATAGGCACCCTGCCGATCCGACCGCAGACCATCCAGTTGATCAACCAGGCCCTCTGGGGGGTGGTCAATGAGCGGGGGGGCACGGGATCCGCCCTGAGAAGGAAGGAGGCCGATGTCTGCGGCAAGACAGGCACCGCCCAGGTCATCGGGCTTCCCCAGGAGGAAAAGGCCAGAAAGGCGAAACGGGTCGCGGCCGATTTCCGGGACCATGCGCTTTTCGCCTGTTTCGCCCCCTACGGGAATCCCGAGATTGCCGTGGCCGTCATCCTCGAAAACGCTGGGCACGGAGGATCCGCGGCGGCTCCGGTGGCCAGAAAGGTCATCGATGCCTATTTCGCCCAGAGGAAGACGCCCCCGTCCCAGGTGCAGGAAGTCGCCGTCGCCGAAGGGGAGAAACCGAACCGATGATCAAACTGGACCGTCGCCTCATCATCAACTTTGACTGGACCCTCTTCGTCCTGGTCCTGTTGTTGAGCATTATCGGCCTGCTCAACATCTACAGCGCCGGTTTCAGCCTCACCGAAATGCGCCAGACGCCCTACTACCTCAAGCAGATCCAATGGATCCTCATCGGCGTCTTGGGGATGGCTATCGCCTTCTTCGTGGACTACCGTTTCCTGGGCCGCCATGCCTATGTCATCTATCTGCTGTCCATCGCCCTTCTGGCAGTCGTGTTCGTGTCCGGCTATGCGACCCGGGGTTCCCAGCGGTGGATCGTCATTGCAGGCTTCGGTCTCCAGCCCTCGGAACTGGTGAAGTTGACACTCGTGCTGGCGCTGGCCAAATACTTCGACCGACACCGACTGGGCAGAAGCTACCGGCTCCGGGAGCTCTGGGTCCCCTTCCTGATCGTTCTGGTTCCCTTCCTGTTCATCCTCAAGCAACCGGATCTCGGAACGGGATTGATCCTCCTGATCCTGTTCCTGTCGCTCATCTTCTTTGTCGGTCTGGAATGGAAGTCGTTCTTCATCGCCTTCAGCGGGGGGCTGGTCCTGGTGCCCCTGTTCTGGCACTTTCTGAAGGATTACCAGAAAGAGCGGATTCTGACCTTCTTCAGCCCCGAGAGGGATCCTCTGGGGTCGGGCTATCACATCATCCAGTCAATGATCGCCGTGGGTTCGGGAGGCCTTTTCGGAAAAGGTTTCCTGAAAGGCTCCCAAACCCAACTCAAGTTCCTGCCGGAACAGCAGACTGATTTCATCTTTTCCGTTTTCGCGGAGGAGTGGGGGTTCCTCGGAGGCATGGTCCTGATGTTCATGTTCCTCTCCCTCATCCTCTGGGGGCTAAAGATCGTCATTCACTCCAAAGATTACGTGGGGGCGCTGGTCGCTTTCGGGATCACCATGCTGATCTTCTGGGAGGTCTTCATCAACATCGGCATGGTCCTGGGCATCCTGCCCGTCGTCGGGATACCATTGCCTTTCCTCAGTTACGGAGGATCCTCGATGGTGGTCCTGATGACGGCCGTCGGGTTGTTGATGAACATCAGTGTCAGAAGGTATATTCTTCAGTCATGATCCATAGGGATCGGGAGGCATATCATGCTTGGACGAAAGAGAAGAGAAGAAGAAGAGGTACGCGCCTTTCTGGGTAAAGGCGCCGAATTCACCGGCAAGCTGATGTTCAACGGCTCTGTCCGGATCGACGGCGATTTCAAGGGCGACATCTTCGGCAACGGCACCCTGGTCATCGGCGAGGGGGCGGAACTGGAGGCCGATATCCGCGTCGACAATCTCCTGATCAGCGGCGAGATAAGGGGCACGATCGACGTCAAAAAGAGCCTCAAGATCTATTCGACCGGAAGGTTGCTGGGTGACGTGAACACGGCCATCTTCTCGATTGAAGACGGGGCCTTCTTCGAGGGGACCTGCCACATGACACAGAACGAGGCCGAGGTCCATACCCTGCCTCTGGATCGGAACGTGGGCGGAGAAAAGCGGTGATGCCCCGGAAGCGGAGGTGCGGCGTTTCGTCTTTTTCCTTGACAGCCGGGCAAGAATGATATAGAGACGTGACCGGATCTTAGTGACCCGTGGTCATATACTGACCGTAGTTTACTGTCATTGAGGGGTTTGTAAGATTCTGAAGGCCTGCTCGAATTTTCAGCGACACCGTTTCTCTGGATGCCGCCGGGAGCAAGGTTATACCGGCAACGTTCACTCCAAACCAGACAGTGATGAAGTGCCATCTGAAATGTTTCTGAAGAGGATTGCATTCCATCTCCAATACGGCGATTTGGGAGCTTTGGGTGGACTCAAAAGGAACGAAGCGGTCGATCTTTCGGATTGACCGAATTCATCGGAACGATTTCAGAGAATTGGGATGCCAGTGGCCGGGTGTAATGTTTTCGTTACACCCGGTTTTTTTTGATGCACCCCCTGTGAGGTGACGGACGGTGGTCAGTCTCGATTATTCCCTGGGAATCCAGATCATTAACTTCCTCCTGCTGATCTGGATCTTGAATGTCCTTCTCTACAAACCGATCCTCGGCATGATCGAAAAGCGCAAGCAGCGGTTTGCCGAATCGGAAGCGGAGGTCAAGCGCCTCCAGCAGACCGTGGAGGAGAAGATGGCGGCCTACGAGGAGAAGCTGCGCCAGGCCAAGGCGGCTGCCCTCGACGAGAAGAACGAAATCATCCGTCAGGGTTCCGAGGAGGCCAAGGCCATCATCGATGCGGTTCGGGGCCAGATCCCCGGCATGATGGAGGAATTCCACAAACGCATGGAGGGGGAAATCGGCTCCGCCAAGGGGATCCTGGCGCAACAGGCGCAGGGTCTCTCCGTGGAGATCGCCGAAAAGGTCCTGGGAAGGAGTATCCGATGAGCAAAGGGCTTAAACCCGGCCATTCAGGGATTCACGATGTGCAGGCCGAGGCCCCTTCCAGGGGGATCCGGCGCCGGATCATCGCCTGTCTCGTCGCCTGTTTCGCCCTGACCATCCTCTGGCTCGCGGCGGCCTATGCCTCGGGGGGGGCTGAGAAGGAGGGTCCGAACTGGTTCGACTTTGTCTGGCGGCTCTTCAACTTTCTGGCCCTCGTCGGCGTCCTGTACTGGCTCCTGGCCAAGAAGACGAAGGACTTCTTCGCCGGACGGCGGGAAGGCATCCAAACGTCCCTTGCCGAGGCCGCCTCGGCCCGTGATGAGGCCCAGAAAAAATTTCAGGAATACGCCGCGAAGCTCGACAAGGCGACCGGGGAGATCGATCAGATCAGCGCCATGATCCAGTCCCAGGGACAGGCCGAGAAAGAACGGATCATCGAGGACGCCCGCAGGGCGGCCGAAAAAATGAAGGAAGACACCGAGTCCCGGATGGAGCAGGAGTTCAACAAGGCCTCCCTCGAACTCAGGACCGAGGCGGTCCGGCTTTCCGTCGAGATGGCCGAGGAGCTCCTCAAGAAGCACATCCGGGAGGCGGATCACGAGGCGATGGTCCGGGACTACGTGGAAAAAGTGACGAACAAGCGTTGATCGGCAGCGGAGTTAACCTTTTACGGGGGGACAGGAATTGATCACGAGCGGCATCGCGAAGCGTTACGCCCGGGCATTCTTCGAAATCGCGGGCGAAGAGAAGCGATACGAGGAGTACTTCCGGGAGTTGGCCGGTTTTTCGGCCATCCTCAGGCAAAACAAGGGCTTGAACGAATTCCTGGCCAATCCCGTATTTGATCAGCCGGACAAGAGGGCGGTGGTGGATCGGATCATCTCCAGGCTCCAGATCTCCCCGATGACCGCCAACTTTCTGAAGCTCCTGGTCGACAAGCGTCGCATCGGCATCCTCTCCGACATCGAGGAGTGCTACCGGGAATTGATGGACCAAACCCTCAGGAAGGTCCGGGTGACGGTAAAGACGGCCTTCCCCCTGACCGCCGAGCTTTCCGGCCGGTTGCAGAGGGGGCTGGAGGCCATGACCGGAAAGCAGGTTGAAATGACCGTCTTCGAAGAGCCGGCCCTGATCGGAGGCATCGTCGTGCGGGTCGGCGACACGCTCTACGACGGCAGCATCAAGACGCAACTCAACAACATCAGGAATCTCTTAGGGGAGGAACAATAGGGCATGGAAACCATCAAGGCCGAGGAAATCAGTGAGATCATATCCAGGCAGATCAAGGAATACGAGAAGAAACTGGATATCAGCGAGACGGGAACGGTCCTGTCCGTCGGCGACGGCATCGCCCGGGTCTACGGGGTGCAAAACGCCATGGCCATGGAGCTGTTGGAGTTCCCGGGCGGCATCCTGGGGATGGTCCTGAACCTAGAGGCAGACAACGTCGGCGTGGCGGTCCTTGGCGAGGTGACCCACATCAAGGAGGGCGACATCGTCAAGAGGACCGGCAAGATCGCCCAGATCCCCGTGGGCGAAGGGGTCCTGGGCCGCGTCATCGACGCCACCGGCGCCCCCCTGGACGGCAAGGGTCCCATCGAGTCCACCGAATACCGCCGGATCGAGATGATCGCCCCCGGCGTGGTCTTCCGGCAGCCGGTCAACGAGCCGATGTACACGGGCCTCAAGGCGATCGACGCCATGACCCCCATCGGCCGCGGCCAGCGCGAGTTGATCATCGGCGACCGTCAGATCGGCAAGACCGCCATCGGCATCGATGCGATCATTCGCCAGAAGGACACGGGCGTCAAGTGCATCTACGTGGCCATCGGCCAGAAGAAATCCACGGTCGCCCAGGTCGTGGAGAACCTGCGCAAGCACGACGCCATGGCCTATACCTGCGTCGTGTCGGCCTGCGCCAGCGACCCCGCGACCCTCCAGTACATCGCCGCCTATGCCGGCTGCAGCATCGGCGAGTATTTCCGGGACAAGGCTCAGGACGCGCTGATCATCTACGACGACCTTTCCAAGCAGGCCGTGGCCTACCGCCAGATCTCCCTGCTGCTCCGCCGCCCGCCCGGACGCGAGGCGTACCCCGGCGACATCTTCTACAACCACTCGCGGCTCCTTGAGCGGGCCGCCCGGGTCAGCAAGGAGCTCGGTGGCGGATCGCTGACGGCGCTGCCCATCATCGAAACCCAGGCGGGCGACGTCTCCGCCTACATCCCGACGAACGTCATCTCGATCACCGACGGCCAGGTCTACCTGGAGCCGTCGCTCTTCTTCTCGGGGATCCGCCCGGCGATCAATGTGGGTCTTTCGGTCTCCCGGGTCGGCGGGGCGGCCCAGGTCAAGGCGATGAAGCAGGTCGCCGGCACCCTGAAGCTGGATCTGGCCCAGTACCGGGAGCTGGCCGCCTTCGCCCAGTTCGGCTCCGACCTGGACAAGGCCACTCAGGCCCAGCTCGACCGTGGCGTCCGCCTCGTCGAGATCCTCAAGCAGCCCCAGTTCGCACCCATGTCGCTCGCCCAGGAGGTGGTAATCCTCTACGCGGGCACCCGGGGCTTCCTCGACAAATACCCCATCGACAAGTTGAAAAACTACGAACCCCAGCTTCTGAGCTTCGTCCAGGGCAAGTATCCGGAGATCATGAAAGAGATCGACGAAAAGAAGATCATCGGCCCCGAGCTAGACAAGAAGCTCAGGGACGTCCTGACGGAATTTGACTCCGTTTACGTTTCCGAATAGGCCCCGTCACAGGGAGGGAATCCCTCGCAAAAGGGACAAGCCATATAAGAGGACAGGTTTGAATGGCCGCACTCAAGGATATTAAACGGAAGATCACCGCCGTTCAGAAGACCCGCCAGATCACCAGGGCCATGAACATGGTGGCGGCCTCGAAGTTCAAGGCCGCCCAAACGCGGATGGAAAACTTCAGGCCCTACGCCGTGAAGTTCATGGAAGTCCTGAACAGCCTAGCCCTCAAGGTGGACGCCAAATCCCATCCGCTTCTCGCGGTTCGGGAACCCAAACGGCTGCGGGTGATCTGCATGACATCCGACCGGGGGCTGTGTGGGGGGTTCAACAATAACC
>CAYOGU010000036.1:13627-17069 GCA_964403345.1 uncultured Syntrophus sp.
TTGAGGTCATATGTGATGAGATTGCCGCTATATTCAACAATAACCTCCTCAAGGCCACGGAACGGTTTGTCAAGGAGAAACTCGCCGGGGGCAGCGAGGTGGCCGTCATCCCCGTCGGCCGAAAGGGCCGGGACTTCTTCCGCAAGAAGGCCCAGATGATCAACGCCCGCACCGACGTCTTCAGCCGCTTCGACATGGGCCTCGCCGTCCGGATCGCGGAAGACGTGGTCCCCCCCTTTATCGGCGAGGAGTACGACGAGCTCTACCTCGTCTACAACGAATTCGTCAACGTGGCCGTACACCGGCCGACGGTGGTCCGCCTCTTTCCACTGCCCTCGATCGGCCGTGAGGAGGAGCTTGAACCGGACAAACGACTGGACTATATCTACGAGCCCTCCGAGGAGGCCCTTCTGGAGAAGCTCCTGCCGATGTACGTCCATGTCCTGATCTACCGCGCGCTGGTGGAGACCTCCGCCGGGGAGAACGGCGCCAGGATGGCGGCGATGGACAACGCCACCCGCAACTGCGAGGAGATGATCCAGACCCTCACGCTCAAGTACAACAAGGTCCGGCAATCGGCGATCACGGCCGAGTTGATGGACATCGTGGGCGGAACCGAAGCCCTGGCTAAAGGATAGGAGTACATCATCACGAGAGGTTTTCGGCCGAGATCCGGAAGCCATGTCGATCATGAAGGAGACGGGTATGAACATTGGAAGGATTGTACAAGTCATCGGGCCGGTCGTCGATGTGACGTTTGAGGAGGGCAAGCTCCCCAACATCATGAACGCCATCGCCATCACCAATCCCACCATCAACGACATGGAGGACAACCTGATCGTGGAGGTCGCCCAGCACCTTGGGGACAACGTCGTGCGCTGCATCGCCATGGACATCACCGACGGTCTGGTCCGCGGGATGCAGGCCAAGGACCTCGGCGGTCCGATTTCCGTCCCCGTGGGACCCGAATGCCTCGGAAGGATCCTCAATGTGGTCGGACGGCCCGTCGATGGTCTGGGGCCCGTCGAGGCGAAGCACCATGCGCCCATCCACCGAGAGGCCCCCACCTTCCTGGAACAGGACACCTCGGTCCACGTCCTTGAGACGGGGGTCAAGGTCATCGACCTCCTGGTCCCCTTCCCGAGAGGCGGCAAGATGGGGATGTTCGGCGGTGCCGGCGTCGGCAAGACCGTCGTCATGATGGAGATGATCCACAACATCGCCATGCACCACGGCGGTATCTCGGTCTTCGCCGGCGTGGGCGAGCGAACCCGCGAGGGGAATGACCTTTACCTCGAGATGAAGGCCTCGGGGGTCATCAAACAGGCCGCCCTGATCTACGGCCAGATGACCGAGCCGCCCGGCGCCCGGGCCCGCGTGTCGCTGACGGCCCTGGCCGCGGCCGAATACTTCCGGGATGTGGAGGGGCAGGACGTCCTGCTGTTCATCGACAATATCTTCCGTTTCACCCAGGCGGGCTCCGAGGTATCGGCCCTCCTTGGCCGCATGCCCTCCGCCGTCGGGTACCAGCCGACGCTGGCCACCGACCTCGGGGAGCTTCAGGAACGCATCACATCAACCAACAAGGGGTCCATTACGGCTGTTCAGTGCGTCTACGTCCCCGCCGACGACCTGACGGATCCGGCGCCGGCGACGACCTTTGCCCACCTTGATGGAACCGTCGTTCTCTCTCGACCGATTGCGGAACTTGGCATCTACCCCGCAGTGGACCCCTTGGATTCAACTTCCCGCATTCTGGACCCCATCGTCCTGGGTCAGGAGCATTACCAGGTGGCCCGGCAGGTCCAAGTGACGCTCCAGAAGTACAAGGACCTTCAGGACATCATCGCGATCCTCGGCATGGACGAGCTCTCGGAAGAGGACAAGATCACCGTCAGCCGGGCCAGGAAGATCCAGCGCTTCCTGTCGCAGCCCTTCTTCGTCGCCGCCCAGTTCACCGGCACGGAAGGCAAATTCGTCACTGTGGCCGAGACGGTCCGTGGGTTCAAGGAGATCCTCGAAGGGAAGCACGACGACCTGCCCGAACAAGCCTTCTACATGGTCGGCGGCATCGATGAGGTCGTGGAAAAGGCCAAGAAGCTCGCCGAGTAGCCGGAGGACCTGAGATGGCTGACGAATTGACACTGGAAATCGTGACCCCCGAGCGGATGGCCTTCACGGGCCTTGTCGAGGAGGTGACCATCCCCGGCACGGAGGGGGAGTTCGGCGTCCTGAGGGGGCACGCCCCTCTTTTGAGCTCGGTGGATGTGGGGGAACTGAGCTTCACCCGGGAGCACAAAAAGGTCCGCTATGCGGTGAACACGGGCTATGCCGAGGTTACCGCCTCCAAGGTCACCGTTCTGGTGGAAACGGCTGAACGGGCGGACCAGATCGACCTGGAAAGGGCCCGTCGTGCCCGGGAACGGGCCGAAGAAAAGCTCTCAAAACTGCCCAAGGAAGATGCGGAATTCGAAAAGGCCCGGCTGGCCCTGGCACGGGCCATCGCCCGGATCAACACGGCCACCAGGAATTGAAGGCTTTGTAGGGTTAATCCTCTTCCTCAAAGGAGATCTCGACGATCTCGAACTCCCGGATTCCGCCGGGGGTGTTCACGCTGACCTCGTCGCCGATGCACTTGCCGATCAGGGCCTTGCCGATCGGCGAGGTGACCGAAATTCGATTGCGGTCCAGATCCGATTCGAGGGGCCCCACAAGCTGATAGGTGATGTTCTTTTCGGTGTTGATGTCCTGGATCGTCACGGTCGAACCGAAGACGACCTTGTCGCAGGAGAGGTTCTTCAGGTCGATCACGTTGGACATCGCCAGGTTATTCTCCAGTTCCTGCAGCTTCCCGTGCAGATAGGACTGCCTCTCCTTTGCAGCTGAATACTCCGCATTTTCAGACAGATCCCCCTGCCCCCTGGCTGTCTCGATGTCCTTGATGTTCTCAGGGATGGATACGGTCTTCAGGACCTCCAGTTCCCGTTTCAATCTGGCGAATCCCGCCCGCGTGATGGGTATCTTTTCCATGCAACACTCTCTCCCGCCTGTTTTCTTTGGTGAACCGCAGGCAGGAAACGATCCCGATGACCGCCCGCCGTACGAATCTAGATCCTTAATAGAGAAACGAAAGCCTGTCAAGGAGGAAATGGAGGACGCGGACGGCTTGCCATGCCCGGGAAACTGTGTTAGGAAAAGTTGAGTCCCATATGAAGGAAGGGAAAGGGATTGTTCGATCCATCATGATCGACCGTTACGACAGACACATCGACTACCTGAGGGTTTCCGTCACGGACCGTTGCAACCTCCGCTGCACCTACTGCATGCCCAAGGAAGGTTTCTCCCTGATCGGCCACGACGACATCCTCCGCTATGAAGAGATCCTCCGGATCATCCGGATCGCGGCGGGCCAGGGGATCACCAAGGTCCGGATCACCGGCGG
>CAYOGU010000037.1:0-16775 GCA_964403345.1 uncultured Syntrophus sp.
TCCTCCAGCGACGAGGCCTGCTCAGACGACCCCTCCGCCAGGTGCTGGCTCGAGGCCGAGACTTGTTCCGAGGCGTAGGCCACCTTGGAAGATGCCGTGGTCAGCCCCGTGATGATCCGCTTTAGGGGGACCGTGATGCTGAGCCTGAGTTGCCAACCCATCAGGACGGCGGCAAGGACACCCAATCCGAAGATGCCCAGCATGAGGTAGATGGTCCTGCGGTAGGTGGCTGTCGCCTCTTTTTGGGCCTTGTCGGCATTGGCCAGGTTGATGTTGGTGAGCTCGTCGATCTGATTTCTCATCTCCTCGAACTTGACCGCTGCGGCGCCGAGGGTGAGATCCTGGGCCGCTTTTCGGCTGGGCCCCGTGTTTTCCGTACACAGATCGACCACCTTTTTGGACAGGGGCTGCCACTCAGCGCGCACTTGGTCGTACTTATCGATGAAGGCCATCTCATTGGGCTCTTTTGGGAGCTTCTTGAACTTGTTCCACCGTTCGTCGGATTGCTTGAGATTCTGTTCGTAATCCTTAATCTGGCGCTTGAATTCGTCGGAACCAGCGTCGGCGGCGAGCATCGTGCGCTCGGCAACGAGAAGCTGCTGAAGATCCCTGTCCGTCTCGATCAGATAATCCATACTCGGCAGGTGGATGGTGAAGATGTCAGTGAGATTGCCCTGAATGTTGCGGATGCTCTGGAACCCGAAGGCCCCGATGATGACCATAAAGAGGATCATGGTCGTAAACCCGAGGACCAAACGGCCCTCTATCTTCATATTTGCGAATAGCTTCATCTTGTCTCCTTTCATGATGACTTCAAGCTTTCTTCACGATGCTGGATCGTTGAATGAGAAACGATGACGGCCTTGGGGTCACGGTATTGCAAAGGACCTTCCAACTCCCACCCCTTTTCGAGGGGAGGGGAAAAGGACCGGCGGCGGGAGGGCTGCCCTCTGTGGCCGAAAGGAGGGGGGGGTGCTCCTTGTCGTCTCGGGCTTGACGATCCCGGCCGCCGTATTTTTATGTCTTTTGGCTTATCTCCTGTTTCCCCCTATCTGACCTCATTTTCCCAGCGGGAACGCCGATTACGTGACGGACCGCTGGGTGCTGTCCTTGTCAAGGGCAAGGTTCGGATCGCAAATCGAGGGTCCAGGCACAAAAAGGGACGTCGATAATTGAGGAGAAACGAGAAGCCGTGGTCCTCACCCTTGGGAGGGAGGACGAGAGAGCGAATCCCAGGCGGTCTTAACGAACTCTGCTTTAACGCTCCGAGGGGTATCGAACCTTTTGAACCAAACAGTCAGCAATATCCATGCCACTTGGCTAATCCGTTCCAGAGTACGCTTTAAGGGCTGAATTTCGATAAGTATAAACAAAATTCAGAGAAATTCAAAAAGGGATGCGGATCGAAAGAAACCCTGCCAAGAGGAATTCTGTCCGTCAGGGCCGGACAATTTCCGTCAGCGCCGGACAAAGTCCTCTTGAGGCGGACGATAGCCTCAAGTGAGAAGCCGGCATCCGCGGGATGGATGTCAGGGACGGGGTTCCTGCGACTGGTTCTGAAGCAAAGGGGTTGCGCGGGCCGCGGGGGGGCGCCTAGAGAGCGTGAATCAGGCCCGGTGATCAGAGGGAGCCGGCAGCCTCTCCATCCCCCAGGAGGTTTGGTGATCGAGTGACGCTTTCTGCCGGATCACGAAGGTGGCCATGATGGAGGCCAGTTCCTCGGCGCTTGCGGCGTTCTCCTGAGTCACCCGGTCCATCTCGGAGACGGCCCGGTTGACCTGGTCGATCCCCTGGGCTTGCTCCTCGGATGCCGCGGCGACTTCCGCCATCAACTCCACGACCCGACCGGAACTGTTCCGCATGGCGACAAAGTCCTGATTGGTGGCGTTGACCAGTTTCTCACCCGCCAGGACTTTGCCTGCGATGTCTGTCATGAGGTTGGAGGTATTCTTGGCCGCCTCTGCCGACCGGAGGGCCAGATTCCGCACCTCGTCGGCCACGACAGCGAAGCCTGCCCCAGCCTCGCCGGCCCGGGCCGCCTCGACTGCGGCGTTGAGGGCCAGGAGGTTCGTCTGGAACGCGATCTCATCGATCGTCTTGACGATCTTCTGCGTCTCCTCGCTGGCCTCGGCGATCTCTTTCATCGATACGGTCAACTGATCCATGGAGGCGCCGGCCTTTTCGATGGTCTTTCGGGTGTCGGCCATCAGGCCATTGGCCTTCGCCGTGCTTTCTGCATTGCTCTTGGTCATGGAGGCCATTTCTTCCAGGGAGGAGGAGGTCTCCTCAAGAGAGGCGGCCTGTTCGGCGGCCGCTGCGGAGAGATTCTGGGAGGTCTCCACCGCTCCCCCGACGGCCTCTCCCATCTTCTGGCGCATCGTATCGACCGACTGGACCAACATCCCGATCTCATCCCGGGAATCCAATGCGATCTCCTGCGTCAGATCCCCTTCGGCGATCTTCTGGATCACCGCGATGGCCCTGTGGACGGGGGAGGCGATGATCCGGGCGATGAGGAGACTCAGCAGGATCGAGACGGCGATAGCGACGACCAGGACCAGACCGGATAACTCCAGGGAGAGGTTGAAGGATGCCAGGGAGCGGTCATAGGTCTCCTGTCCGAGCCTAGTCTCCAGATCGAGCAAGTCGTTGAGATGCTTGTAGAGGGTCTGGAACTTGTTCTCCGCCTTTTCCATGAAGGTGGTGGCATAATTCACGTCGGAACTGGCCAGGTCGAGGGCCTCGGAGGCATCTTTCTGGTAGGCGGTCAGGGCGGCCAGTACGGTCTTGTAGGAATTGTCCACCTCCGGTGCCAGCTTCTTGGTTTGCAGCGCCTTGTTGACCGAAGACACCGCCATTTCAAGGGTCTTGATCTGTTCTTTGCCGAGGGCATCAATCTTCTGGGCATCGTAATTGGCTGTCGCCCAGCTGATCACCTTGTAAAGATTGGCGTGAACGCTCGTGGTGTCCTTGATGAGGCGGGCACTCGTCTGAAAACCCTTGAGGCGAGTGCCGAAAATCTCCTCGACGGCAGACTTCTGGCTGGAGAGGCTCAGGTAGGAAACGGCACCCGAGATGAGCAGAAAGGCAATCACGGCAATCGGGGCGATCAGGACCTTTTTCGACAGTTTCAAATTCATCAACACTCGTCTCATGGTACGCCTCCTGGCGCTGGGCTCACAGGGGCCGGGCCGACCCCGGCCCCCTCCCGAAGATTATTTCTTGTAGGCGCCGCAGCCCACGATCACATCGTCGGCCTTTTCGACATAGGCCGTCTTGTTCTCGATCTTTTTGGTCAGGGGGTTGGTGAATTTGTAATCCTGCCAGCCCTTCCCTTTGGTCTTGGCAATCTCAATTCGCTCCTTGACGTAGAACTTTCCGTCCGGATCCTTCATGTCGACCAAATCTTTTCCGATCATCTTCTGGTTGAACCCATGGGCGACGCACTTGCCGTTCATGTCGTAGACGAAGACGTAGAGATCCCGGTCAATGAACTGCCCCTTGGGATTGCTGATTTCCGAGAAGGCCTTGTCCTTTCCGTTGGCCTTGATGTAGGCTACGGCCTTCTTGACCATGGCTTCCGCCTGGGCCGGCGTTCCGAACTCGGCCGCCACGGCGACGTGACCGACCGCCAATACAAAAAGTGCCGCACAAAGGATGGTGATGAGCCTTTTCATTTCGTTCTCCTTTCTCCAGTCTGTGGTTAAGTGTTTGTTAGGCCTTTCTTGGCCACCCGCTCCGATTGCGTTGCCTCGAACCGTCACTTCGATAGTCATCGTAATGCATCAGCCATGCCATCGTTTCTGTTTTTCCGTGAGGGGTCCGGTCTTGGTCGGTTCCGCCGTTGTTACGACGATCTGTGGGGCAACGGCGTCTCGACACGGTATGGCACGGTGTGGATGCCGGCACTTTCGGCGCTGAACCGCGGTTTCCCTCGCATTGAGCCTCGATGGGGGTCCGTTCGGTGTCAAGTGCCGGATCATCATTTTCAATGTTCAGCCGATTGCTCCGATGTGGCGGCGAGCGATTGCTGGAATAAGACTGCAACACCAGTGGGGTGCCGGAGGTGATCTTGCTTGTCCGGCAGGATCGGACAATATCCAGCAGGATCGGACAATGTACGGTAGGATCGGACAAACGATCCAAGGGTTTATTGCACACACCATCCCGGGAGCGCGGTCCCGGGGTCAGAGATTGATGATTCCGCTTGAAATATGGGGCTTTCCGGTCTAAAGTAAGATCTTTGATGGGTATATTTGAAGAAATATGATGGTTATCGAATGGTTATGAAGGAGAAGCCATGCAATCGGTGGGCGTGCTGATCAGCGGATATCATGAAGAGGATGCCCGGGCCATCAAGGCATTTCTCGATAGGACGCTCGACGCCTATGTGCTTTTGGTCAGTGCCTCGCAGAAGGCGGATATGAAAATCATCGACATCCTCCGCAAAGGAGCGGAGGAGACCTTTGCCGATGAGGAAACCAAGATCCTCATGTTCCTCGGTTTTTCAGAGGTCCAGACCCATATGGTCCTGGAGGGTTTCCCCCGGGACGGGAGTCTCAGGAGGCCCATCTTCTGCACGCTTACTGCCCAAAACCAGCACTGGCCGCTCAACCAACTGATCGAGCATCTTCGGGAGGAGCATCGGCACTGGACCGGCAAAGAGGCCTGAAAAGGCTTTCCTTTCAATGAGTGGACCTTCCGGGTTCGCCCGGGTTTAGCTGAGGAGTTGTGGGATGAACAAGATGAAAAAACGACAGAGGGAGGACTGGGACCCTTTAAGCCTGACCCAGAAGCTGCTTTCCATGGACACGTCCAATCCGCCGGGACGGGAAGAGGAAGAGGCGAAATTCCTCGCCGGAATCCTGCAGGGGGGCGATTTCGAGGTCCGCCTCCTGCCTGTGGCGCCGGGCAGGCCAAACCTGATTGCTACCCTCAAAGGGAGGGGCGATAAGCTGCCCTTGTGCTTCTCCGGTCATCTGGATACCGTTCCCTTCGATAAATCGCTCTGGATTCGCGATCCGCTGGCCGGGGTCGTGGAGTACGGCAAGGTCTTCGGGAGGGGGGCCTCCGACATGAAGGGCGGCGTCGCCGCTATGGTCGTGGCGAGCCTCCGGCTCGCCGCCCTGACTGACCGGTCGGCGGACATCATGATGATCCTGAGCGCCGACCAGGAGACAGGGGACAACGGCACGGGATTCCTGGTCAAGCATAACGATATTCCGGAGCGGGCCGGGGCCCTGATCCTCGGGGAGCCGACCGCCAATTACCCGATGATCGGCCACAAGGGGATGCTCTGGATGAAGGCCGTGACCCGGGGGGTCAGCGCCCACGCCTCCATGCCCGACAAGGGGGAGAATGCGATCTATAAGGCGGCGCGCGCCGTCAACCGCTTGGAGGATTTCACCTTCGACGTGACCGATCCTCTGATGGGCTCTTCGACGATCAACATCGGGACGATCGAGGGCGGGACGGCCCTCAATATCGTCCCCGACCGGGCCATGATCGGGATCGACGTCCGGACCGTTCACGGACAGGCCAACAACGTCGTCTTCGGCCGCCTCCAGACCTTCCTCGGCCCGGATATCGAAGTCCGCTGCATTGCCGACGCCCCCAGCGTCCGGTCCGATCCGGACGATCGGTGGATCCAGGAGGTCTACGATGTCATGACGCCCATCCTCGGGGAACGCCCGGTCCCCCGTTGCGTCCCCTACTTCACGGACGCCTCTGTCCTGGCGACGGCGCTGGGGGACCCGCCGGTGGTCATCCTGGGGCCTGGCGAGGCCGCGATGGCCCACCGGGTGGATGAATTCTGCTACGTCTCGAAGATCGAGGAGGCGGCCGAGGCCTACTTCGAGATCGGCCGCAGGTGGTTGGCCAAGTAGGTCAGTCCTGGCGCGCCGAAAGGATCACCACCGGTTCGACCGGGACATCCTGATGATGTCCCAGGGTGCCGGTTTCGACCTGCGAGATCCGGTCGACCACGTCCATCCCTTCGACGACCCGGGCGAAGACGGCATAACCGAAATTTCCGGCGCTGTGGTCGAGGAAGGCGTTGTCCTTCAGGTTGATGAAGAATTGGGAGTTGGCGCTGTGGATCTCCTGCGTTCTGGCCATGGAGAGGGTGCCGCGCAGGTTCTTCATGCCGTTATTGGCCTCGTTGGTGATCGGGGGACGGGTTGCTTTGGGCCGCATGTCGGCCGTGAAGCCGCCGCCCTGGATGACGAAATCGGGGATGACCCGGTGGAAGATCGTGCCGTCGAAAAAGCCGGCGTCGACGTAGGCCAGGAAGTTTTCTACGGTAACGGGGGCCTCCGTCGGGAAGGTCTCGATCTTCACCTCTCCCAGGCTGGTCGTAAGGATGATCATGATTCTCGCTCCTGAATTAAGGGGATTGGCCGCCACGGATCCCCGGCTGATGGGCCTGGCGACGGGGGATCGGGATCGGTCGGCTGCACCATAGCATCCGGCGGGTATGGGGTCAAGCGGCGTCCGCTGTGGCGGCGGTGTCTGGCCATGACCGTCAAGCATGACCGCCAAGGAGGATAAGATGGATTGGGAAGTGGATAAAACCGAGGGACTCGGGCAGGAGGAACTGTCCCGTCTGGCCGTGGATTTCCTCCACCGGACCGTCGTCCACCATGCCCTCTGGTTTGCCGAGGTGGAGCGTCAGATGGGGATGGGCAAGGCCCTCGAGACCCTCGGGACGGCGTGGGAGAAGAGCTATGCCGTCCAGATGAAACGGCTCTCCGAGGCTCTCGGTTTCGAAATGGATCCCTCCGGCGTTCCGAAGGCGCTCTTGGCCATGCCCAGGGAGAAACTCCTGGCCCTGCTCGGCGATCTGGGACGGAACTGGCTCGCCGGCGACGGGATCTGGTTCCAGAGCGTCGAGGCCCGCGACGGGATTTGGGAAGCCAAACGCTGCAACGACTCCTGCTGGGTCCGCTTCTCCCCCTTCGAGGCCTGGTCGATCCGGCGATTCCTGAATCTCCCGGCGGCGCCGGGCCTTTCGGGACTGAAGCGGGCCCTGGGGTTCCGCCTCTACGCCGGGATCAACACCCAATCCATCGTCGAGGAAGGCCCGGAGAGCCTCCTCTTCAGGATGGAGAACTGCCGGGTCCAGGCGGCACGAAAACAGAAGGGCCTTCCCGATTACCCCTGCAAGTCCGCAGGACTGGTCGAATACCGCACCTTCGCCGAGACGATCGACCCCAGGATCAGGACCGAATGCGTCGCCTGTCCGCCGGACGACCACCCCGAGGGGTGGTTCTGCGCCTGGCGTTTCACCCTGGAACGGAAGGATTTAAACCATAAGGAGGTGGCCCCATGATTTTCGGAAGCATTAAGAATCTCTCAACAGACAGACGGGTTCTGCCTGCGGCATTGACCCGGGGATTGGAATACCTGCGCGACACCGATTTTTCCAAGGTGGAGCCCGGAAGAGTCGAGATCGACGGCACTGCGATCTATGCCCTGATTCAGGAATACCAGCCCGCGCCCAGGGAGGAGAAGAAACCGGAGGCCCACCGGAAATACATCGACATCCAGTATGTCTTCCAGGGCTCCGAGATCATCGGCTATGGGCTGGAATCTCCGGCGATCGAGATCGCGGAGGACCGGCTGGCCGAAAAGGACCTGCTCCTCTACCGGCCGTTTCCAAACGAGATGGACCTCATCCTGACGCCGGGGACCTATGTCATCCTGTTCCCGCAGGATGTCCACCGGCCGGGCTGCCTCCACCAAAAGGCAGGCCAAGTCAAGAAGGTCGTCGTGAAGGTCCGGATGGACCTCCTGTGAGACCCCTGTCCGTTTTCCCGCCATGGGAAGAAGGCCGTGCCTATGGGCTTTCTTCCCGGCAGGACGCCGGGACGGGCGTCCTGCCGTCGACCCGCATGGTTAGGACGGCCAGGGAGACGGCCAGGCAGAGGATCCCAAGGCCCGTGATGATCTGCGAGACGGGAAAGAGGCTGATCAGGTAGAAGGCCGTGATGTTCGTTCCGGCGAAGGAGCCCACCGTGGAGATGAACAGGACCATGCCGGCGGTGAGGCCCGACTGCCGCTGCCAGGAGGCGGTGATCCCGATGATGTAGGGGGAGACCATGGCCATGATCGAGACCGGTACCAGAAAGATCACGTTCATGGCGATGAGGGAGCCCACACGGACGTCGGCGATGCCGTCGGAGATCCATTCGCAGACCGGTTTGTAGATCGCCGGGATCATCAGCACACAGAGGGAACAGATCACGAGGCCCAGCGCCAGGACCCAGACCCTGGGGAGCCGCCGCGAGAGCCAGCCGCCCAGGACATAGCCGACGGAGAAGTGGACCATGAAGGAACTGATGATGCTCCCCCAGATATAGATGGAACCGCCGAAATAGGGGGACATCAGGTTCGAGGAGAGGATCTCCAGGCTCATCACCACCGCGCCGAATGTGACCAGCAACAGGATGAAGACGCTGTAAACGAGAGTCATGGCCAATCCTCCATTTTATTCCTCCATCCGGTCATTTGCCTTTGCCGCCTTATCTTCCGGGGGCTCCTGCCGGGTAGCCGGAGAGATCGTATCGGGCCCCCCGCCGTTCCAGATCGTCAGCCGGGGAAACAGCCCTATTTTTTCTTCATGAGCAGCAAGTTGGCCGGGTTGTAGTCGTCCGTCAGGATCGGGGCCTTTTTGACGGACGGCGGGACCTTGCACTTGCCCACCTCCGCGACCAGATCGATGGCGCCGATCCGCCCGCCCAGGCGCTCCGCCTGTTTCCGAAGGCCCGCCGGCTCGACGCCGGGCTTGTCGGAGGCGACGATGATGCAGCTGCCGCTGTTTTGCCCCTCGAAGACGAAGACCTTGGCGAAGACCGACCGGATGGTCGCGATCTGTGCGTCGTAGAGGTCATTCCCGCAGAAGACGTTCTGGATGACGATCCCCCCCTCTGTCAGGCGCGATTTGACCAGGGCGAGAAACTCCTTGGTGGTCATATGGGCGGGGATGTAGTCGGAGTTGAAGGCGTCCAGCCAGATCTGGTCATAGCGGTCTTTGCTCTTCTTGAGAAACTGGCGGCCGTCGTCGATGGTGATGCTCTGGCCGGTCGGGACGCTGAAGCCGAAATACTGTCTCGCCAGCTTGTCGACGTGGGGATCCACCTCGACTGTCTGGAGGCTGACCTGCGGGAGGTGTTTCCGGAAAACCAGCGGGATGTAACCCCCGCCGAGACCGATGAGGCAGACCCGCTTCGCATCCGGCTTGAAGAGATAACCGGCGAACATCATGGCCGAGTATTCGAAGATGGCCGTATCGGGCCTTGTCAGGTCGATGCAGGTCTGTCGGAGGTCGCGCTGCCGACCGAAGATCATGCACCGCTCTGTCCCCGTCTGGCGGATCGTGATGTGGTGGTAAATGGAGTCCCCTTCGTAAAGGGTCTGCTCGCCCGGGGCGGCCTGCGTCGTCGCCGGTACAAGCACCAGCCAAACAAGAAGGATGAAACCGATTGCGGCAACGCCTCTCATGGGACCTCCCTTTCTGCAGCCGGCACGGGGCCCCTGCCGGCCCTGTGGTTGTATGCGATATGAAAAAATATTTCAATCGCAAATCTTTTCCAGGGTTGATCAATCGTCAAAATCGCGATAGAAGGGGGCGACCGGTTTCCAGGGGACAGGAGACGGAGGCGGGCCGATGGCGGATGACGAGCTGATCGTGGACAGCGCAATGGATTTCGACGGTGCCGTGGAAGGAACAGCGGCCCCGCAGGAACTCCTGAAGACTCTCCGTGTGATCGCCGTCCGGTATCGCGGTTTCGACGGCCGGCTCCACCAGGGGCAGTTGGTCGTCCACCAGGACCTTGCGGCCGAGATCGGGGAGATCTTCTCCCTGATTCAGAAGTGGGGCTTCCCCCTTGGACGGGTTGTCCCGATCGTCCAATATGGCTGGTCCGACGAGGCGTCGATGGCCGACGACAATACCTCGGCCTTCAATTACCGCCTCGTCGAAGGGACCCGGAGACTCTCCCGCCATGCCATGGGCAGGGCCATCGATATCAACCCCCGGCGAAACCCGGTCTTCTATCCCGACGGCCGCGTCACCCCGACGGGGGCTCTCTATCGGCCCGGTGAGCCCGGGGTCATCGCCGAGGGGCATCCGGTGTTGAGCGCCTTCTTGGAACGGGGCTGGCGCTGGGGGGGGCGATTCGATCATGTTCGGGATTATCACCATTTCGAGAAGCCCACGGCGTAGAGGGATTCACCCCCGGCCCTGGGAATGGAGATATCGGAAGACCGGAGCCGTTAGGGCCTGGAAGGCCCCGGAGAAGGAGTGTTGGGGTGGAGGAACCGAGGATCAAGGTCGGGATCTGCGACGGCTATCCTGAGATCCGTGGGCGTCTGAACGGGGTCTACCGCACCGTGGGGGTGCCCCTCACTGGGGAATTTTCCGTAAGGCCCCGCGAAGGCGCTGCGGTCCTCTGCGACGCTTTCGGCCGTGAGGTCCTCCGTGCGCCGGAGATCCCCCTGTATCCGGAGAACGGCGGGACCTTCACCCTCCGGGAGGTGACGATCGGCGTCAAATTCCATTGGGAACGGAAAGAGGAGGAAACCTTCGGTGGTTCTCTGGTCATTCTGTACCGGGGTGACGGGTTTCTGACCGCGGTCAACGAAATTTCCGTCGAGGATTACCTCTTGAGCGTCGTGCCCTCGGAGATGAGCGGCGAGGCGCCGTTGGAGTTCCTCAAGGCCCATGCCATTGCCTCGCGAAGCTGGCTCGTGGCGATGCTCGGCCGCGGAAAGCGGGGGACAGTCGGTGCTGGGACTGTCCGTCGGCATGACCGGGAATTCATCCGCTGGTACGATCGGGAAGACCACGACCGGTTCGACGTCTGCGCCGACGACCACTGCCAGCGGTACCAGGGGATCAACGGCAGGCCCCCGGGGAGGGCGGCCGAGGCCGTCCGCCAGACCCGAGGGGTCCTTCTCATCCGGGATGGCGAGATCTGCGATGCCCGGTACCACAAGTCATGCGGCGGCCTCACGGAGAACTACGCGACCTCCTGGGAGGACCGTTCCGTTCCCTACCTTTGCCATGTCTCCGATTCCAGTCATGCCTACCCCCCGATCCGCACCGAGGCGGATGCGGAACGCTGGATCCTCTCCTGCCCCGATGTTTACTGCCATACCGAGGACTCGGGGCTTCTGAAGCGGATCCTGCCCGACTACGACCGGGAAACGGCCGATTTTTTCCGGTGGCAGGTGAGCCACACGAGACAGGAACTGGAGCAGATCCTCCGGGAAAAATCGGGGATCGACTTCGGGGTCCTGAGCGGACTGGTTCCCCAGGAGCGCGGGCCCTCGGGGCGGATCCGCCTGCTCAAGATCGTGGGGTCGAAGGCCACGATCGCCGTTGGGAAGGAACTGGAGATCCGCCGCTGGCTCTCCCCAAGCCACCTCTACAGCAGCGCCTTCATCGTCTCCGTCACCCGCGACCCTGCCGGCGTGCCGACCCGCTTCACTCTTTACGGGGCGGGATGGGGACACGGCGTCGGCCTCTGCCAGATCGGGGCCGCGGTCATGGCCGCCAGGGGATTTGCCGCCGAGGAGATCCTCCGGCACTACTTCCGCGGGACAGCGATGGTGAAGCGGTACTAGAAGATCGCGGGGACCTTGGCGCTTTTTCTCGATGAAAGCCGTCGGTCATCCATGCGGCGGGAAGGAACGGACCCGATGACCAATGCCAGACCGGGCGAGCGGAACCCTTGGGCGTGGGTTCCCTCCCTCTACCTTGCCGAGGGAATTCCTTACGTCATGGTCATGACGGTCTCGGTGATCCTCTACAAGCGGCTCGGGGTCTCCAACACCGATATCGCCCTCTACACGAGCTGGCTCTATCTCCCCTGGGTGATCAAACCGCTCTGGAGCCCCTTCATCGACATGTTCCGGACCAAACGGTTTTGGATCGTCGCGATGCAACTCCTGATCGGAGGGTCCTTCGCCTGCGTCGCCCTGACCATCCCGGCGCCCGGGTTCGTCCGCTACACTCTGGCATTCTTCTGGATCATGGCCTTCAGCTCCGCCACCCACGACATCGCCGCCGACGGCTTCTACATGCTCGGCCTCAAGCAGTACCAGCAGGCGGCCTTTGTCGGGGTCAGGACGATCTTCTACCGGATCGCCATGATCGCATCCAAGGGGATCCTCGTCGTCCTGGCGGGGCTGCTCGAGCAGCGGGGCTTTTCCGTCGTCACCGCCTGGTCGGTAACCTTCTACCTCTTGGCCGCGATCATGCTGGCCCTGGGAATCTACCACCTCTTCGCCCTGCCCTATCCCACGGCGGACAGGGCGGTGCCCCGCGATCCCGCCCGGAGCCGGTCCGCCGAGTTCCTGCGGGGGTTTGTGATCTTCTTTAAGAGGAAAGACATCGTTGCGGTCCTGGCCTTCTTTCTCCTGTACCGCTTCGCCGAGGCGCAACTGGTGAAGATGGTTGCCCCCTTCCTCCTGGACCCCAGGACCAAAGGGGGATTGGGGCTCACGACGGCGGAAGTGGGGATCGTCTACGGGACCGTCGGGGCGATCGCGCTGATGCTCGGGGGTCTCCTGGGCGGTTGGGTCATCTCCCGCCGGGGGCTCCGGTACTGGCTCTGGACCATGGTCATCGCGATGCACCTGCCCGACGGAATCTTCATCTGGCTCTCCCAGACGATGCCGGAGAACCTCTGGGTGATCAACCTGGCCGTGGCGACGGAGCAGTTCGGCTACGGGTTCGGGTTCACGGCCTACTCCATGGTCATGATCATGGTCTCCGAAGGGGGATACAAGACGGTCCACTACGCCATTGCCACGGGAGTCATGGCCCTCGGGATGATGATTCCGGCCATGTTCTCCGGCTGGCTCCAGGAACAGATGGGCTACTCCCTCTTCTTTCTTTGGATCCTCCTCTCCACGGTTCCGGGGTTCGTCGTGGCGGCCAAGATCCGGATCGATCCGGCCTTCGGGAGGAAGGAGGAGTAGGACGGTTGTTCTGTTGAGGGGCTCCAGGCATGACCCCGGTGGATGAAAATGGTCTTCGTAGGGGCACGGATCTTTCTTCGACCGTTCACGCCTGCGCTCCGCTGCCGGGAAAAAACTCGCGCTTCGCGCTCAGACAATTTCCCCGGCGGGCGCTTCGCTTAGGCGGACGGTGCCCGAAAAAATCTCCAATGTGCCTCCCCACGAAACCATCCCCAACCACCGGGGGCCATGGCGGGATGTGATGGATTCCGGTATTGTATTGTATAAGGAAAGGATGAGGACAGGATGATGAAACCAGTAGTCCGGACGGCCTTCATCCTCGGGGCGGGGCTGGGGACGCGCCTGCGCCCCCTGACGGATGCCTGCCCCAAGCCGCTCCTGCCGGTGGGCGGACGCCCCCTCGTCACCTACGCAATGGACCACTGCCTCAGTGTGGGCATCCGGCGTTTCATCGTCAACACCCACCACTGCGCAACGGCATACGATCGCGCTTTCCCCGATAGGAACTGGCGGGGCTGGCCGGTCCTCTTCCGTCACGAGCCGGTTCTCCTGGAAACCGCCGGAGGCCTCAAGAACATCGAGGACCTTCTGGATCCGGACGGGGCGCTCCTGATCTACAACGGCGATATCCTCTCCGATCTTCCCCTTGAGAAACTCCTGGAGGCCCATGCGGCATCGGGGCGGGAGGTCACCCTGGTCCTGAGAAGCCAGGGAGGCGTCATGAACGTCTCTCTCGATGCCGAGGGCCGGGTCTGCGACCTGCGAGGGCTTTTGGGGAATCCCGGCGTCCGGCGCTGCTGCTTTACAGGGATCTATGCGGCGGAGAAGGCTTTTTTAGGCCGGCTGACGCCCGGCAAGGTCGAGTCGGTGGTCCCCGTCTTCGTCCGGATGATCGCTGCGGAACCCGGGTCGGTCGGCGCCGTCCTCATTGACGAGGGGCGATGGGAGGACATCGGGAGCCTGGAGGCCTACGAGCGGATTCGTCCGGGCGTATCGGGATTACGCTACATGGGGGAGGGCGACGGGCGGGTCCGCTCGTCGCCCTCCGGGGAGCCGGCCAGCGTCCCCTCGGGGAACGGCGAAGGACAGGCGGACGCGGTGGCCTTTGTCTCTAGGATCCTCGGTCCGCTCCGGGAGGGGGCCTTTGCCTTGGCCCCCGTGGGCCGAGGCGGGTCTGATCGGGACTACTTCCGCGTCACCATCGCCGGCTCAGGACGCACCTCCTGGGTCCTGATGCGCTACAACCGGATCCGCGAAGAGAACAATTATTATGCCGGGATTGCCGCTTTCCTTCGGAGGATCGGCGTGAGGGTCCCTGCCATCCTCGGTCACGATCCCGGGCGGGGGCTTCTCCTGATGGAGGACCTTGGGGATCTGGATCTGTTTGCCCTGCGCGATGCCCCCTGGGAACTTCGTCGAGGTTTCTACGAAAAGACCTTGGCCTTGGCCGCACGGCTGCACGGATTCCCCCGGAAGGATTTCCCCGTGGAGGATGTGCCCCTGATGCCAGGTTTCGGCCCGGAGCTCTATCGCTGGGAGCGGGGGTACTTCCGGGAACAGTGCGTCGGGAAGCTCTGCCGGATCCCCTTGGAGGGGGAAGAGGAGAGGTGTCTGGAGGCGGAACTGTCCGGCTTGGCTGATCGCCTCCTGGAGATGCCCCTATCCCTCGTCCACCGGGACTTCCAATCCCAGAACGTGATAGTCCTGAAGGGAGAACCGGTTCTGATCGATTTTCAGGGGATGCGCTTCGGGAGCCCCTTCTACGATCTCGGATCGCTCCTCTGGGACCCCTACGTGGAGATTCCTATGGAGGGTCGCCAAGCGCTCCTCCATGATTATTACGATCTTTCTGGGTCGCCGCAGACCTGGGAGGCGTTCCGGGAGTGTTTCCTGCTGGCCTCGGCCCAGCGTCTGATGCAGGCCCTGGGGGCCTACGGTTTTCTGGGGATCGAGAAGGGGAAGACCCACTTCCTCGCCCATGTCCCTTCCGCCCTGGGGAACCTCGTTTCCGTCACCCGAGAGGCGGGAAGCCTCTCCAATCTCCACGCGTTGGCCTGCCGCTGCTGCGAAGCCCTGGCGGAAAGACGGTCCGGGCCCTCTGCCGGGCGCCGCAGAGGGCCCGGACCGTGTTAATTGTTGGATTTTTTTAGTAGGATACTTTCCCTTGACAGGAATCGGATACGTCATTATCTTATGCCCGCCAAATACAACCGGGTCCATCCTGTCTTAATGACATCAAGTCCGAGTATATTGAGGAGGTTATCATGGGTCGTGTGTATCGTCTGGTGCAACCATTGGCTGTTGCAATCGTTTTTCTGATCCTGCTGGCAGTGCCGGGATTTGCGGCGCAGCAGGAGGGAAACAAGAAAGACAACCGGCCGGAGCGGGGCATTGCCCTGTACACGGATTATTCCGGCATCGCCGTCGCCCGGGGGGAAACGGTCCAGATGGACATGACCCTGGAGAACAAAGGGCGGACCGACGAGAATGTGGACGTCCGGATCGTTTCGGTGGCCAAGGGGTGGAAGGCGACACTCAAGGGGGCCCGTTTTCAGGTGACAGGGGTCTATGTTCCTGACGGAAAGACCAAGGCCCTGGCCCTGACCCTGGAGCCAGACAAGGGGATTGGCGCCGGGAAGTACGCCTTCCAGTTCGAGGCCAAGACCGTGGACGGGAAGTTCACCTCCGCCTATACCCTGAACGTGGATGTCCAGGAACGGAAGGCCGGGGCGGACAACATCCAGATCACTGCCGCCTACCCGGTTCTGCGCGGCCAGACCGATGCCCGGTTCGAGTTCTCCATCGAGGTCATGAACAAGGGCGACATGGAGCGCACCTTCAACCTGGCTGCCATCGGACCGGAGAAGTGGGAGATCAACTTCAAGCCTGCCTATGAACAGAAACAGATCTCCAGCATCCGGGTGAAGGAGGGGCAGAGCCAGAACGTCGCCGTGGAGGTTACCCCCCCGCCGAATGCCGCCTCCGGGGAATACCCGATCCTCGTCCGGATCACCTCAGGCGACAGCAGGGCCGAGGTGAAGCTCACGGTGAACCTGACCGGGACCTACAAGCTCGACGCCGGGACGCCCAACGGGATCCTCTCTCTTGAGGCCATGTCTGGCAAGCCCGTCACGTTCTCCCTCTTCGTCCGGAATAACGGCTCCGCCATCAACAGAAATATCAGCTTCTCCTCCTTCAAGCCGGAGAACTGGGAGGTGAAGTTCAAGCCGGAGAAACTCGATGCGCTGGCCCCCGGCGAGATGAAGCAGATCGAAGTGACGATCACCCCGGGCCGCCAGTCCCTGGTCGGGGACTACTCCGTGGGCGTCATGACGACCGGTGAGAAGTCGGACAAGACCGTAGAAATGCGGGTGACGGTCAAGGCTTCGTCGGCCTGGGGCTGGATCGGGATCGGAATCATTCTCCTGGTGATTGCGGGATTGGCTTTCCTTTTCGTGAAGATGGGGAGACGCTGAAGTGGAAAACGAGACGGTCATCCGGATGGAGGAACTGACGAAGCGCTACGGGGCGCAGACGGCGGTGGACCGGCTGAGCCTCGAGGTCAGGGAGGGGGAGGTCTTCGGTTTTCTGGGGCCCAACGGCGCCGGCAAGACGACGACGATGCTGATGCTTCTGGGCCTGACCGAGCCGACCTCGGGCCTGGTCCGGGTCTGTGGCTTCGACCCGGCCCGGGATCCCCTCAGGGTCAAGGCCCTGATCGGCTATCTTCCGGAAAACGTCGGCTTTTACGAGGATATGGACGCGAGGCAGAACCTGCGTTACATCGC
>CAYOGU010000038.1:0-11618 GCA_964403345.1 uncultured Syntrophus sp.
CATATGCACCATCCAATATTATAAGTCAAGTTATTTATGACGCACTACACTAGGACGGGACAAACCGCCCTCCTTCGTCACGCCCCTCCCCGGGCAGGGGCCATCACAGCCGGACTGGCTGGCCTGTCTCCCCCGACCGTTGAATCGCCAGGGTCACCTCGAGGGTCTTCTTACCGTCCTCGCCGGAGATCCGAGGGGATTCTTTTCCCTGAATGACCCTGCAGAAGTGGCTGAACTCCTTGATGTAGGGATCTTCCCGAAGGATCTTGTATCCCTGTTCCGTAACGGGATAATTCCATCCGGTCTTCGCCGGGTCGGCATAGTAGCGTCTCTTCATCTGCGGGAACAGCAGGGAGGCTTCCGTTCCGAAGAAATTGTAACAATTCCCAAAATCGCTGTAGAGCAACGGGTTTTCCCCGGTCGTTCCTTCCCAGGATGTCAGGGAGGGGGTGCAGTCGGACAGGAAGATCGTCCCCAGAGCCCCATTCTTGAACCGCAACGTGATGCTGGCGGTATCCTCCACCGGGAAGTTCCGGACCTTGTTGCTGACCGCGGCATAGACCTCTTCGATCTCGCCGCAGATGTACCGAAGGTTGTCGATCTCGTGGATCAGATTGATCAGGATCGGACCGCCGCCCTTCTCCTTGCGCCAGGACAGGGGCCCTTCGAAATAGGAACCCGGCTTCAGAAGCGCCCAGGTGATGTTGACGCCCACCAGCTGGCCCAGCTCGCCCCCGGTCACGATCTCACGGGCCTTCTCGACGAGGCTGCTGAATCGCCTCTGATGCCCAACCAAGATCTGGACCTTGTTCTCTCTGGCTGCCCCGATGAGGCGATCGGCCTCGGAAACGCTCTGGGCAATCGGCTTCTCGACAAATAGATGAAGCCCCTTCTTGGCGCAGACGATGCCAATCGGTGTATGGAGATGGTTCGGAACGGCCAGGATCACTCCCTGGACGCTTTCCTTGGCGATCATCTCCTCATAGTTTCGGTAGAAATTGATCCCCTGTTCCTCGGCGAATTTGGCCTGCTTCTCGTCGACATCGGATGCAGCCACGAGCTCGCATCCCTCGACCTTCTTCAGGATCCTGGCATGGGGCGTCCCCATCAGCCCCAAGCCGACCAAGCCGATTCTCACTTTCTCCATCTCTCCCTCCTGACCCTGTCTGAAGACCTCTCCCTATCCTCACCCGCCGAGGGGAAGGGATAGGGGATCGGCCGCGAATCATCCGAAAACGATGGCCTGTCCGGTCTCTCCTGATTTCTGGATCGCCAGGGAAACCTCCAGCGTTTTCCTGGCATCGACCCCGTCGATCTTGGGAGTTTCCTTGCCCTGGATGACCCCGCAGAAGTTCCGGATTTGCCGGGTGTAAGGATCCTCACGGTCGATCTTGACCCCCTCTTCGCAGAGCGGGAACTGCCATCCCGCTTTCGCAGGATCCCGATAGAAGCATTTCCTCATCCCCGGGAAGGTCACCACCCCCTCCGTGCCGTAGTAGTAGTAGCAGTCCTTGGGGCTGTGGTAGAAGAAGAGATTCTCGCCGGTGTTGGCCTCGTACCCCACATTTCCCGGAGCCGTATCGGTGAGGAAGATGTTGGCCACGGCGCCACCCGCGATCCGCAGGGAGATGCTGACCGTATCCTCGACCGGGAATTGCCTCGCCGAATTGCTCACCTCTGCATACAGACGGGTAATGTCGCCGCAGATGTAACGGATGTTGTCGATCTCGTGGATCAGGTTGATCCGGATCGGACCTCCGCCCGGTTGCGCCCTCCAGGCAAAGGGCCCCTTGAAGTAATCCTTGGGCTTGTACAGCGACCACAGAACCGTCACGCCGACGAGCTTGCCGATCTGTCCCCCCCGGACGATGTTCCGGAGCTCCTCGATCAGCGGATTGTGCCGCCGGTGGTGTCCGACCATCAGAATGACCTTGTTCTCCTTGGCCGCCTGGATCAGGCGGTCGGCGGATTCAAGGTCGGCCGCGATGGGTTTTTCCATCAGGATATGCAGGCCCTTTTTCGCGCAGGTTGCGCCCACCGGGAGATGCAGTTCATTGGGAACCGCCACCACGACACCGTCCAGCTTTTCCTTCCCGATCATCTCCTCGTAGGACTTGTAGAATTTCGTTCCCAACTCCTCGGCCGTCTTTTGATGTTTGGCATCGGCATCGGAAGCGGCCACGAACTCGATATCCTTCATCCTGCTCATGGTCTCCGCATGGAGCTTCCCGATCATGCCCATCCCAATCAAACCCAACCGTACCTTGCTCATACCTCCTCCTTAAGATGAGAATAGAAATTTTGGTTAAAGCCAGGATGATGCCTTTCTCATTCTCCTGCCGGCTTCACATCCTGCCTACGCACCGTGGGCAGTCGAAATCCGGCATCAGCCGCGAGTTTATTTTCCCCGTCATCACCGCAGCCCCTTGATCCCTTATTTCGTCGGGAAGAAAACATTCACGAGAACGGTCGTGAACCAGGGGAAGTAGGTGATGATGAAAAGGCCGATCAAAAAAACGAACAGGTACGGTGCGAAAGAACGGAACATCTTTCCGACATCGATCTGTGCGAAGTTGCAGGCGATGAACATCCCCATGCCGATAGGGGGAAGAAAGATCCCGATGCCCAGACACGCAATGACGAGGATCCCGAAGTGAATCTGATTGATGCCCATCTTGTCCACAAAGGGCAGGAAAATGGGAACCAGGATGAGCATGGCCGGAACGCCCTCCAGAACGGCCCCCAGGATGATGAAACACAGATTGCAGAGCAGAAGGAAGACCAGAGGGGAATCGGAAATCTTTGTAATCGCCGTCCCCACGATATTGGGCACTTGATTCGTCGAGAGGATCCAGGAGAGGGCAGAAGCGACCCCAACGAGGAGCATGACCGATCCCGTGGTCACGGCCGTGCCCTTTAAAATGGGGATGATCTGGCTCCACTTGATCTCTTTGTAAACAAAAACCCCCACGACGAAGGCATACAGAACCGCGACCACGGCAATTTCGGTTGGAGTGGCGACGCCGGTCAGAATCCCGGCGAAGATGATCACAGGGCACAGCAACGGAATGATCGCCCCGGCCACAGCCTTCATGGCCTCCTTAAACGGCAGGCGTTTTTCCAGGGGGATCTTGCTTCGGACGGCCTGGATATAGATCAGGACCATGATACATAGGGCGATGACGATGGCCGGGAGGAATCCGCCCACGAAAAGGGCCCCTACCGACATCCCGGTGATCCCCCCCAAAACCACCGCGGGGATGGAGGGCGGGACGAGCATGCCCATCGCCGAGGCCGCCGAGACGATGGATACCGTTTCCTCCGATTTATAGCCAGCCTTTTTTAAGGCCGGAACCATGATGGATCCAATGGCCGACACATCGGCCACGGTCGAGCCGGAAATCCCGGAGAAGAAATATTCTCCGAGCACCGTGACCATCCCCAGTCCGCCGCGAATGGAGCCGACCAGAACCTTTGCCAGGGCGACCAGTCGCGCGGTGACCCCTCCGATGTTCAAAAGCTCTCCGGCCAGGATGAAGAAGGGCACTGCCAGCAGAGGGAAGGAATCGATGCCCCCGACCATTCGGGTGTGCATGATTTGATGAGGATAATCTTTAAAAAGAACGAGAAAGACAGCGCAACCGATGCCCAGGGCAAAGACGATCGGCATGCTGAACGCGATGAGAATCCCCGTGCACGCCAGCGAAACCAAGACCAGGACCGGACCGCTGAAAGGCTTGATCCCAAAAAGGAGATAGACAGCCGCCAGGAAGGCCATCGATACGAGGCATGAGAAAACCAGACGCCTCCATCCCATCTGGAAGATTCGCCCGATCAGATGGATGATCATCAACCCCATGAAGATTGGAAACGACAAATGGATATAGAGATAAGAGATTTCCAGTACCGGCGTGGTCGTTCCCACGGTGGCCGGGATGACCTTGAGGCTCAGCCAGAAGAGATAACTGATGAAATAAAATACCAAGAATATCGAAATGCTCGATATTTTCTCCCGGTTTGCGGGCATGAAATGATCGAAAAGGGTTGAAACGGCAATGTGGGAATTCGCTTTGAGGGCAATGTACGCTCCGACGAAGGTGATCCAGATAAAGAGGATCCGGGACACCTCTTCGGTCCACGGAACGACCCATCCAATCATGTACCGATTGACGACCTGGAACAAGACCAGCAAGGTCATCACGACGACTGCAAGGGCTGCAAACCAATCCACGATCTTTTCGAAAAGCTTTCCCAAGGAAGCCATTTCACCCTCCAGCACAACGTTGGACAAAAATCTTTGCACAACTTGAGAAGATGATGCTCCCACTCCCCCTGATTCAGGGGGAGTGGGAGCCCAGGATCATTTGGCTATTTCCGCTTCGGCCTCCTGGATCGCCTTCATCAGCTTATCGATCCAAGCCTTTCCAATCTGGCTCTCCACATAGTCCCTGACCGGTTTCTGGGTCGCGGCCTTGAACTGAGCCCGTTCCGCCGCGGTCGGCGCATAGACCTGCATACCCTTGGTTTGTACTTCGGAGATGCCGGTGGCGGAATTGAGGTGTTGAACGCCCCGGCCAACCACCGCGGACGTATAAGCCGAGGTCTTGAGGAGTTCCTGGATCTCCTTGGGCAGACCCTGGTAGAACTTGTCGTTGATCAGGAAGAAATCACAGCCGTAGGAATGGCCGTCTAGGATCATATACTTCTGGACTTCGTACAACTTGGCCTGCATGATGGTGGCCACGGGATTCTCCTGCCCGTCGACCACCTTCTGCTGCAGGGCGGTGTACGTCTCCGACCAGGCGATGGGGGTCGGCGCGGCGCCAAGGGCCTTGACCATATTGACGTAGACCGGGGTCTCCATGACCCTTATCTTGAGCCCTTTCATATCTGCAGGGGATCTGATGGGGCCTTTGGAGTTCGTGAAGTTTCTGAACCCCGTTTCTCCGTAAGCGAGCACCCTCATGCCCGTCTGCTTCAGGATGTCCGCTGCCAGCTCTTTCCCAAACCAGCCGTCCATCACCCTCCAGGCCACGGGACCTGAGGAGAAGAGGTAAGGGATGTCCAGGACCTGGGCCGGCTTGTAAAATCCCGCGATGGCGCCGGAGACAAAGGCCATCTGAATGGTGCCGAGCTTGACGCCCTCGATCAACTCCCTCTCGTTGCCAAGCTGGCTTGCGGGGAACACCTTGACGTTCACGCTGCCCCCTGACCCGCCTTCCACGAGGCCTTTAAATGTCGCCCCCGCTGCCCCCTTCTTGGAGATGCATACGTCCGCGGGATCCACGTGACCCAACTTGATCTCGACGGAAGCCGCCGAGAGCTGAGAAACGGGTCCCCAACCGGAAACCACGAAGAACAATCCGACCATGAAGCTGACCAGCAACGCTGTTCTTTTCATTGTCTCCTCCCTCTTTCAGTTCGACTGATCTTCCGAACCCCGCCGGATGGAGGGGACCGGATGCCTGTACGCACTTATCAAGGATCTCCGCAGCTCCTCACCGAAGGCTTCATTTCCCTGGTCGCCCTCGGTTCGGTTCCGTCTGAGCGTTGAAAGAACAACCCAACCTGTCACTGCCTGCTGGACGATGGACTCTCTATCCGATCACCACCTCCTCCCTCCGTGGATCCATTCGGCATTCTATACGCCGCTATGCATGGACCCCGCCTGACGGCGATCGACGAAAAGTCTTGAAGAGGAACTTCGCCACGATGAAAGCAACGGCGATGAGAATGAACGCTGTGGCCACGGGCCGATCGAAGATCATCATGGCGTTTCCCTTGAAGAGCATGAGCGTCTGCCTGAAGCTGGCCTCCGTCGTGGGACCCAGGACCATTCCGATGATGAACGGGGCGATCGGGAGTTCCCATTTGCGCAGGAAGACGCCGATCACCCCCGCCGCGATCATGACCCAGACGTCGAAAATGGAATTGCGCACGCTGTAGATCCCCACCAGGCAGATGATGGTGATGCAGGGCACCAGAAACTTCGGCCGGATGGTGGAGATGCGGGCGAAGAGCCCGACCAGCGGAAGGTTCAGGACCAGCAGCATCAAATTGCCGATGTACATGGCCGCGATGAACGTCCAGAAGATCTCCGGCGCGTTCTGGAACAGGAGGGGACCCGGCTCCACCTGGTGCAGCCGCAGACCGGCCAGCAGCACCGCGCTCGGCGCGGCAAAGGGGATGCCGAGGGTCAGAAGCGGAATCATGGACCCCAGCACGGCGCTGTTGTTGGCCGACTCGGGACCGGCAACCCCCTCGATCTCTCCCGTCCCGAACCGCTCCGGATGCTTCGAAAGGCGCTTCTCCATGGCGTAGGAAAGAAACGTGGAAATCACCGTGCAGGGCCCGGGGACGAGACCGACAAAAAAGCCCAGGACCGACCCGCGCAGGGTGGGGGCGACCGAACGCCGCATTTCCTCGCGGTTCGGATACATCTCCCGCATGCTGATCTTCCGCACGGCCGGCGGAGCATAAGTCTCAATAGCCAGGCAGAGGAGCTCCGTCATGCCGAAGAAACCCATGGCGATGGGGAGAAATTCGATCCCCTGGGTGAGGTCCTCGACCCCGAAGGAAAACCGGTTCACGCTGGTCATGGCGTCGATGCCGATGGTGCTCACGAATAGCCCCAACCCCGTCATCATCAGCGAACGGCTGGGAGGGGCCTCCGACAGATTGGACAGGAGCAGGAAGGCCAGGATCATGAAGGCCAGATACTCGGGCGGACCGAAGGAGAGGGCCACCTTGCCCAGCGGAGGGGCGAAGATCTGAAGCCCCAGGATGCCGACGGCCCCCGCAACGAAGGACCCCACCGCCACCATGGTCAGGGCCGCGCCCGCCCGTCCCTTCTTGGCCATCTGGTATCCGTCGATGCAGGTGATGACGCTCGCCGCCTCCCCGGGAATGTTCACCAGAATCGATGTCGTGGACCCGCCGTACATCGCCCCGTACCAGACGCCGGTCAGCATGATCAGGCCGGCCGTCGGCCCGTACTTCATCGTGAAGGGCAGCATCAGGGCCATCGTGGCCGTGGGACCCAGGCCCGGCAAAACCCCGACGATCGTCCCGATCAGGGCGCCGAAAAAACAGGCGAGAAAATTCACCATCGTCAGGGACTGAACGAAACCGCTGATCAAGTGATCGATGCTCTCAATGCCCATGGCTACCCCCAAATGCCCCGCGGCAGGTCGATGTACAGCCAGAAGTCGAACAGAAGATAGATGAACAGGGTCGTGCCTGCGGACAAAAGCACCGGCCTGAGCCAGCCCTCCAGCTTCATGACCTTGCCGATCAGGAACACGGCGATCAGGGTGACGACCGGATAGCCGAGCCAGGGCATCGCCAGAATCCAGAAAACGCAGGTGCCGATGAACGAAAGGAAGGTCCCGATCCGGCCGCCGCTCAGGATCGCCTCCTTCTTCTTTTCACATTTCAGCGAGGAGAGAAAAAGCACCAGGCTCAACGGCAGAATGAAAAGGCCCACGGCAAAGGGGTACATCCCGGCCCCCGGACTCGAGATGGTCCCCAGTCCATAGGACGACGAAAGAATCATGATGAGGATGCTCAATACCATGATGACCAGATGGGCGATCCGCTCCGACCAAAAATTCGTCTCTTCCATAAGTTCCCCAATCAAAACATTCGCTGCACCGAAGTGACGCCGTGATCGAGAAGAGGGGCCTCTCGGAGGCCCCTCTTCTTCGGTGCCTCTTGCATGACACGGACCGCCTGTTGGAAAAGGCGGCTGATCAGCAACGGGTTACTTCTCCTTCAGGATGCCCGCGCTGCGCATGATTTCCCGATAGACGTCCCGTTGACTGTTCATCCATTTGACGGTCTGCTCGGGCGTCGCATAGCTGGGAATGCCGTTGTTCTTCACCAGAAAATCCTTGTATTCAGGGTCGTTGGCCGCCTTCTCGAAGGCCTTCAGGAGTATTTCCCTGATCTCGCCCGGCAATTTCGGCGGTGCCAGGGCCAGATGCGTGGACAGCGTTACGGCGTCATACCCCACTTCCTTCATCGTCGGGACGCTGGGGTAGTTCGGGAGCCGGTTCGCGCCGAGAAGCGCGAGCACCTTCATGTTGCCGGCGTCGATCTGGCTCTTGGCCGCGGTCACATCCGTGATCCCAATGTCCGCATGAGCCCCCGCCACCTGGAGAACCACGGCACCGCTGCTCGACGTCTGAGGAACCACGTTGAACTGAAGCCCTGTCTTCTTGATGAAGTCCATGGCAGCCACCCACCAGACCTGCCCGACGCTCCCCGTGGAGAGGATCACCTCGCCGGGCTTGGCCTTGGCGGCAGCGATGACTTCCTGCATGGTATTGAAGGGCTTTTTCGTCTTCGTGGCGGCCACGATGGCCGGCGCCCAGTTGAGATAGGACCCCAGGACCGTGTAATCGTTGTGGTCGTAAGGCAGCAACCCCTGTAGCTTGTTCATAAAGATCGTCGCAGTGGACATTCCGATGGTGTACCCGTCGGGTTTCGCATTGTGAAGTTCCCGATTGCCGATGGTGCTGCCGGCGCCGGGCTTGTTGGTCACCACCACCGGCTGCCCCAATTGAGCCTGAAGCTTTTCAGCCAAGGCCCGGGCCGCCATGTCGGCGGACGAACCCGCCTCATTCGGCACCAGGAAGATGATCGGCTTTGCGGGATACTTCTCGGCGGCCTCTGCCTTTGCCGCCAAACCCGAAAGACCAAGAACAAACAGCAGCGCAAAACCGATAAGGATGATTCTCTTCATCATTGATACTCCTTTCTCTGTCGAATACGTTGGGATCAAGGAACATCCTGCTTTCAGATCCCAGAGTTTCTTGACCTCGACCCGAACGCCGAAGCCTCTCTCCCTCTCAGGAGGGCCAAGCCACGGTGTAGAGGTGACGGCCGCCCCGGTCCGGCCCCTTGAGCAGCAGGTCGATCTCCTCTGCGCTCCTCTGGGTCATGTACTTGGCATCCGGCAGGACCCCGGGAGGAAACTTCGCCAGGATGTCGTCGTGAAGCTTGACCAGGTAATTCAGGTAGTTCTCGATCGCCGCGTAGGCCTTCTCGGCCTTGGCGAGCGAGGGCTTCCCCAGCACCCCCTCCGGATACAGGGCGAACTCCACCCCCCCGCCGCCGACGTGGCTCTGGCCGGGAATCGGGTAGTTGTAAATGTCCCCGCCCTTGTCGATGTGCCCCTCCGGCAGGAACCCCCACGTCTTGTTGTCCACGCAGTCCTCCATCTTCACGAACTCCGGGAACAGCGCCAGGCAAATCGAGCACTCCGCCTCGTCGCCATGGCGGAACGGCGTCTCGAAGGGGCCGCCGTGGGCCTTGTCCTTTAAGGCGTCCCCCATGATCTTCATCACGTCCAGAAAGATGATCACGGCAGGAACCTGGTACTTCTTGGCCCACTCCTGGATGGCCGACGGAATGATGTACTCCTGCCCGTGGCTGCTCATGAGGATCTGCTTCCGGAATCCCGCGTTCCAGTACCCCGAAACGATCGAACGCACCATCGCCGAGGTCAGGTCGTCGGGAATGGGAACGGTCCCCGTCTGCCCAAGGTGGGCAAAGGGGTGCGACGCATACCACAACGGCTCCGCAACGGTGCACCCCGTCCTCTGCGCAACCATCTCGCACATCCGGGTCACGATGAACCCGTCCTCGCCATAGGGCTGCGCATCCCCGTGGTTCTCCGTCGAACCGAACGGAATCAGCAGAATGTCGTTCACCTTCAGCCGTTCCTCCACGTCCTTCTTCGTCATCGTCTGGTAGTAGATCTTCGACGGCTTCTCCATGTGTCCGCCCTGCGGCGGAAAGGTCCATTTACCCATCTTCATGCTCCTTTCCTTGCGTTGATTGCCGGTCACGCCTTCCGGTGACTTGCCAGTTGTGGAGAATAGATCCAGACGAAACGCAGGACCTCGTCCCCATTGTTGATGATCTTGTGGAGCTTCCCGGGCGGGTTGTAGATGCAAACCCCGGGCTCCAGCGGGATCTCCCGATCCTCGGTCACGAAGATCCCCCGCCCGGCCGTGAAGAACATCACCTCTTCTTCCTTGTCGTGCCTGTGTTCCGGCACCATTCCGCCGGGATAGGTCTCGTTGACCCCCATCGCCAGATTCTGAGCCCCTACGGTCTTTTCCGAAACCAGAATCCATGACGTCCGCGGAGGATCACGGTGCTCCCCCTTCACGTCCTTGATATGGACCACCTTCAGTTCTGACATGCCCCTCTCCTTGATTTCTGCATTCATCCCGCCATCGTCGCCCGAATCGCAGGGCTCCTGACAGCCCTGCACCATCGTGATGCTCAGAACACGTCCGCCGGGATCTGGACCTCCCAGATCCGCTGGATCTCCTCCATGGGGATATCGAAAACGGAGTTTCGGGGCGGCAGCGGTTCCTCGCGCATGAACTCGGGGATGTCGCGCAGCTCCTCCGAAACCCCGGCGCGCCGGTTGAATTCCCGCTCCGTCTCCAGACAGTCGATCCCGAGCTTCTGGACGTCCGCATAGGACATTTCCCACCCGTAGCGCCCCTTCAGGAAGATCCCGAAGAAGTCTGGCCGCTTCACGAAGGGTGGACGGGTGAAGAGGCAAAGGCCCATCGTGTCCAGAAGGGCCGCACGGACCTGTAGCCTCCGGGAGAATTCCACTTGCCTCTCCTGGCCCAGGGGGTCGATCGTCTTGGCCGTCTCAAGCATGTTGCCGGCCGTGTGATCGGCCCCCATGGGGGAAGTGATGTAGGTGATGCCGTTGCCCTTGAGCGCCCTAGGATCATAGGCGGGGATCGCCTGTCCCTTGATCGCCGGAACGCGCCGGACGCCGAGGACTTTGCCGGTGATCACCGCGCCGCAGCCCAAGATCCGCCCCAGCGGCGTCCCCCGCCCGATCTGGCGGATCAGGTCCTTCGCCCCCCCGGCGTCGCCGAAGGGAACGATGCCGGCCTCCATGGCCACGCCGATGGCCGCCCCCGTCTCGATGGCATCGACGCCCACCTGATTGCACAGGTCGTTCAACTCCGTGATGTCGTCCAGGTCCCCGATCCCGCAGTTGGACCCGAGCAGGGCGATATTCTCGTACTGGATCGAGGCGGTCACCTTCTTCCCCGAGGGATTGGGGAAGACATTCGAACACTGGATGACGCAGCCCCGGACGCAGGGTCGGCCGGAACGGCCCTCTCCCCCGCGCTCGGCGATCACATCGGCGACCCGGTCCCCGTCGATCGACGTCGCCTTCTCAAACTGGCCGGCGCTGAAGTTCCGCGTGGGCAAGATTCCCAGCTCGTTGCAGGCCATGAGGACCGCAGGCGTCCCGTACTTGTGCCTGTTTTCAGTCTTCGGATCGGCCATGATCATCTTGACGAATTCCCGATTGGCCTCCTTCAGGAAGGCCTCGTCGAAATAGACCGGAGGCGGGGCGTCGTCATCGTCGATCACGATGGCCTTGATCCCCTTGGAGCCCATCAGGGCCCCCAGACCGCCGCGGGCCGCATAGCGGAGCTGGATGTCGTCCACGTCGGTCACCGCAACGCCGGCACCGGGAAGTTTCATCTCTCCCGCGGGTCCGATGGCCATGATCCCCACCTGGCCGCCGAAACGGGCCCGCAGGATCTCGAAGGTCTCGGTCACCA
>CAYOGU010000038.1:11628-16654 GCA_964403345.1 uncultured Syntrophus sp.
CCTCGCCCCCCGGGCATTCACGACCAGGATGTAAGTCACGGACCTGTCTGGAAGATCCTCCAGGATGATCGCCTTGATCCCCAGCCGGGCGATCTTCCGGCCCGATTCCCCGCCTACGTCGCTCTCCTTGACCCCTCCGGTCAGGGGGCTCTTCCCCCCCACGGAATACTTCCCCGCCGTCGTCACCGGGGTGTCCCCCAGGAGCCCCGGTGCAATGATCAATTTGTTGTGGCGGCCGAGGGGATCGCAGGTCGGAGGGACCTCCCTCATGAGGAGCTTGGCGATCAGGAGCCTCCCGCCCCAGCGCATCTCCTCGTCGGTGGCCTCCTGCCGGATGACCTCCCCGCGGCGTGTATTGACTCGGATAATCTTTTTCATTTTTCTCAATCCCCACTCAAACGCAAATTGCTCTTGCCCTCTTCGAGAAGCTGGCGCAAGCGCTCGGTCACTGCGGCATTGAGGGAAATCCCCTCGGCCCTGCTCTTCTTCTCCTTTTCTGCTTCTATCTCCCCCGGGAGATAGATCCGCTCCACGCCCTGGGCCTTCCTGGAAGTTCGGATGGCCGCGGTGTGCGCCTGGATCAGTCCTTTGAACTGTTCGATGGGCATGAACCTCCCGATATCGATGGCCATCGTGACGATCCCGACGCCCGTCGGCCCCAGGGGCTGATGAAAGGTCTTGACGGCAGGCCCGAACCGGGAGCCAGACAGGAGCCCTGCCATGACGTCGACCATAAAGGCCATGCCGTAACCCTTTGGTCCGCCGATCGGCAGGAGGGTCCCCTTCATGGCCGCCGCCGGATCCGTCGTCGGCGTGCCTGTCTCGTCGGTCGCCCATCCCAGCGGGATCGTCTCCTTCATCCGCTCCGCCTTGCGGATCTTGCCCCGGGCCACAACACTCGCCGACATGTCCAGGACCACGGGATCCCCGGAATCGACCGGGGCGGCGATGGAGATCGGATTGGTCCCGAAGAAGGGCTCCGTCCCGCCCCAGGGGGCGATCGACGGGGCCCCGTTGGTCGAGACGATCCCGACCATGCCGTTCCGGGCGGCCAGCAGGGTGTAGAAAGCAAGGCTCCCGATGTTGTTGGCGTTCCGGGCCAGCACCGTCCCGACGCCGAACTGGCGGGCCTTTTTGATGCTCATCTCCATGGCCCGGCAGGCCGTCACCTGCCCAAGCCCGTCCCCCCCGTCGATGAGGCCCGTGGCGCCTTCATCGCGGAGGACCGCAAGGGGTGTGGGAATCCGGATCATTCCGGCCTTGACCCGGTCCGCCACGAGGGTCAGGAAGTGGACACCATGCGTGTCGATCCCCCGCATGTCGGCGAAGACCATGCTCTCGGCCACGATCTCGGCCTCTGCCTCGGAGGCACCGAACCCTCTGAGGATCTCGACGATCACCTGCTTCAGCTTTTCCGGACGGATATTCATAGGAAGGCCTCTTCTCTCAATGAACCACCGGTGCAACCCAACGGGACGGCGACCGATCGACGCGGATGCCCCCTAATCCTCAACCAGGCCTAGGGACGCGAAGACCTTGTCCAGTTTGTTGAACTCGACGCTGGAAACGCCCGCCCGGAGGACCTCCGCCTTCTTCCTCTCCGCCTCCGTCCTCTGGAGGGACTTCTCCAGGACCGATGCGCATTCCTTCCTGTCCACGATCACAAGACCGTCGTCATCTCCGACGATGAGATCACCGGGGTTGACCAGGACGCCGCCGAAGATCGTGGGGTGATTGACCAGGCCCAGGACGTTCTTGGCCGTCCCCCAGATGCAGAAACCGCGGCAGAAGACCGGAAAGCCCATCGCCACGATCTCCTCGGAGTCGCGGATGCAGCCGTCGATGGCCAGGCCGCCCAGCCTCCTGGCCACAGCCGAGGTGGCCATGAGGCCGCCGAAATAGCCGCCCTCGTAATAGTCGCCCACCGTGGCCACGATCACGTCCCCCGGCTGGGCCCGTTCCAGGGCCTTGTGGAGCATCAGGTTGTCCTTCGGGTGGCACTGGACCGTGAAGGCCGGACCGCACAGGCGGACCCCCTTGGCGGCGGGACGGATGCCCGGGTTTACCCCCCCCTTGCGTCCAGACGCCTCATGAATCGTCGCCGTTCCGATCGTTCTGAATTTGTCTATGATCTCCCCGGCCGGCCTCTCAATCTTGTTGATGACGTGGATCATACACATGCTCCTTTCAAGCGATCTCCTTGAGAAACGCCGTCGAATTCTGGAGATGGTCCCGCATCGCCTTTTCCGCCCGCACGGGGTCCTTGGCGATGAGGGCATTGAGGATCTCCAGGTGTTCCTTGAAGGACTGGTCCGACCGTTCGGAGCGGTCCTGGTTGGCGAAATAGAAAAGACGCAGCCTCTCGATGTGTTCCTGAAACCGCGTGTAGAAGTCGATCAGTCTCTTGTTGCCGAAAGCCTCGAAGACGAAGGTATGGATCTTCTCGCCGGCCTTGAAGTGGCTCCGGTTGTTCTTGCCCCCATCCGACTCGGCGGAGACGAATTTTCTGCCGATCGCCTCGGCCTCCTCCCGGTTGAAATCTCCCCTGGCAGCGACGCGCCGGATCACCTCGCACTCCAGGATCTCCCGGATCTCGAAGATCTCTCGGATGTCCTGGAAGGACATCCTGGAGACGAAGGCCCCCTTGCCGGGAAAGATCTCCACGAATCCTTCCTTCTCCAACTGCTGCATGGCCTCCCGGATCGGGGTCTTGCTCGTCTTGAGCTCCTTGGCCAGCACGCCCTCCACGAGGGGTTCGCCGGGCTTTAGCACGCCGGCGACGATCTTCTTCTTCAGGTACTCGTAAACTATAACCTTTTTGCTCTTATCCACAATTTTACTCCTATGTTCGGTTAGTTACGAATATCGATATCCGAAGAATATATTCTTGATATATTTTAAATGTCCTGGTAACACGCCCCGCCCCTCCTGTCAAGGGGAAAAGGAGCGGCCACTGAAAACAGCCCTTTTGAGGAAACCCGAAAGGATTGAAATTCAAGACATTCCAATCCCCAAACCGGGGACAAGACCCCGATCGGATATCTTCAAGGATGGGGCCATCAGCGCCTCCGGGGAAGGCGGCGCCGCGCTCTCCATTGTGGCAGCCCCGGGCCGTTCCGGGTAGGATTCCTGCTTACCGCCCCGGATATCCCTGCCGACACCCAATGAGGCCCATTGAACCGGAATCCATCACGATTTTTCTTGATTCCAAGGGAAAAGGTGATAATATCCCGACAATTAAATTCCGAAGGAATACTCGGATGGGGACACAGAGCCTGATCATCGATTCCCGACTGCAAGCCGCTGATCGTCTCCCGATCTCCTATGGCCAGCGTTTCCCCAGGCGTTATGTCCACACGCCGGTCTTTCAGACCAAAAAAGACAGCCCCTCCCCCTCCCGCGTCATTACGGACGCCGGGGACCGATACGACCCGAAGCAGAGCCTGAATTACAATCTGGACGCCGAAACCGGCACGGTCCGGATCGCCTCGATGGAAGGTGCCGTCCGGAAAGGCGCGCTGGTCGATACGATGGCCTGAATCCCCCCTTGACAAGCATCGGGAAAACTGCTAGGAGAGTTGCCAATATGTTAAAGACAGGTGATACGGCAATGCAAAAACAGACCTCGATCCAAAACTGGTGGTGGTGGCAAAACAGGAGGGAAGGGTCTGTCCACTGCTGAGCCGCTGAATCATTGACATCCAAAGCCGTGGGAGCCCTTCCGGACCCCACGGCTTTTTTGTTTCCCCTGAAAAGGCCGTGAGCGACATCACGGCCTTTTTTATTCCTGGAGAGAGAAACGATGATCCACCCAGATTTCGAGACATTTGCCAAGAGGGCCCGCGAGGGCAACCTGATCCCGGTCTGCCGGGAGATCCTGGCCGACACCGAGACCCCGGTCACAGCCCTGATGAAGCTGGCCGACCGTCCGCACCTCTTCCTTCTGGAGAGCGTGGAGGGTGGCGAGAAATGGGCCCGGTACAGCTTCCTGGGGGTGGCCCCCCGGATGATCGTCCGGATTCGGGAGGGGGAGGTGCTCATCAAGGAGAAGGATTCCCAACGCCGAGTGGCCCACGGGGGCGACCCCATGAAGGTCCTCAAGGAGATCCTGGGCCGCAGCCGCCCGGTCCCGATGGAGGGTCTGCCCCGTTTCTTCGGCGGGGCCGTGGGATTCCTCGGCTACGAGATGGTCCGCTACTTCGAGCGGATCCCCGCAGGCAGAAGGCCCGCCCCGGCCGAAGACGAGGCGTTCTTTCTTGTCACCGACACCCTGATCATCTTCGACAATGTCCGCCACACGATTAAGGTCGTGGCCTGCGCCATGACGGACGAGGGCCCCGATTTGCGGGCCATCTACGACGATGCCGTCGCCCGGATCGACGAAATGACGGCCCTGCTCCGGGTCCCCAGCCGGGAGCGGCCGCCCGCCGCGGTTCCGGAGGTCTTTCAGCCATTCCGGCCGGACATGGCCCCGGAGACCTTCATGGAGATGGTCCGGAGGACCAAGGCATACATCGCCCAAGGGGACATCATCCAGGCCGTCCTCTCCCAGCGGTTCCAGCGGGAGACCACGGCGGACCCGGTCGATCTCTACCGGGCCCTGCGCCATGTGAATCCCTCGCCCTATCTCTTCTTTCTCAAGGACGAAGGGCTCTGTCTGATCGGTTCCTCCCCGGAGGTGATGGTCCGCCTCGACCAGGGGATCGCGGAGCTCAAGCCCATCGCCGGAACGAGGCGCAGGGGCGCGACCGAGCAGGAGGACAGGCAGCTCGCCGACGAGCTCCTCCAGGACCCGAAGGAACGGGCGGAACACGTGATGCTCGTGGACCTGGGGCGCAACGACCTCGGGCGGATCGCCCGGATCGGCAGCGTCCAGGTCAACCAGTTGATGGCGGTAGAGCGTTACTCCCACGTGATGCACCTCGTCTCGGACATCCAGGCCCAGATCGCCGACGACAGGGACGCCTTCGACGTGCTGCGGGCCACGTTTCCCGCAGGGACCCTGAGCGGAGCGCCCAAGGTGCGG
>CAYOGU010000039.1:0-16476 GCA_964403345.1 uncultured Syntrophus sp.
GGCGCGGGTCCAGGTGATCTCGGCCTATCCGATCACGCCGCAGACCCACATCGTGGAGCTCCTCTCGGAGTACTGCGAAAAGGGGACGCTCCCGGCCCGTTTCCTCAGGATGGAGAGCGAACACTCCTGCCTCGCCGCGCTGATCGGGGCGCAGATGATGGGCGTGAGGACCTTCACGGCCACCTCCTCCCAGGGCCTGGCCTACATGCACGAACTTCTGCACTGGACGGCCGGCGCCCGCCTCCCCATCGTCATGGCCGAGGTGAACCGGGCGCTCGCCCCCGGGTGGAACATCTGGACCGACCAGGGAGACAGCCTTTCCCAGCGGGACACGGGCTGGCTGCAGCTCTACTGCGAGGACGGACAGGAGGTCCTGGACTCGACGCTCATCGCCTTTCGTCTGGCCGAAACAGTCAGCCTCCCCGTCATGGTCGTCCTGGACGCCTTCTACCTCTCCCACACCTACGAGCCCGTGGACGTCCCCGCCGCGGAGGAGGCGGACCGCTTCCTGGCCCCCTATGCGCCGCGGTTCCGGATGGACAAGGCCGCCCCCTGCAGCTTCGGATCGCTCGTCACGCCCAATGACTACATGGAGATGCGCCACGACATGGCCCTCGCCATGGAGGACGCCCTGGATGAGCTGGGCGGGATCGAGGCGGCGTTCGCCGGCCTCTTCGGACGGAACCACGGAGCCATCGAAGCCATCCATTGCCGGGACGCCGAGATCGTCCTGGTCACCTCCGGCACGATCACGAGCACCGCTCGCCTCGTCGTCAACGCCCTCCGGAAACAAGGGGAACGGGTGGGGCTCCTGAAGATTCGCCTTTTCAGGCCCTTCCCCGCCGTCCTGCTCCGTGAAACCCTGAGGACCGCCAGGAAAATCGCCGTCATCGATCGGAACTGCTCCTTCGGCGCAGGGGGGATCTTCGCCCAGGAACTGAAGGCGGCCCTTTGCAACCTCGATCCCCGCCCCCTCGTCTACGGCTACATTGCCGGGATCGGCGGCCGCGACGTGACGCCGGAGACCATCGGGAACATCTACCGACGGACCCAAGAGGCCGATCGTCCCCCGGACGACGGTCCTTGGATCGGGCTCAGGGAGGAGGCCCCCCATGGACGCTGAAATGACGGAACGGGAGTACATGCATTCGGGCCACGTAGGATGCCCTGGGTGCGGGGCGACCATCGCCATGCGCTTCCTCCTCAAGGCCCTTGGCGAGAAGACGGTCATGGTCGTGCCCGCCTGCTGCTGGTCGGTGATCGCCGGTCCCTATCCGCAGTCGACGCTTTCCATCCCCGTGATCCATGCCGCCTTCGAGACGGGCGGCGCCACGGCGAGCGGCGTCCGGGCCGCCCTCGACATGCTGGGGGACAGGGAAACGACCGTCGTCACCTGGGCGGGCGACGGCGGCACATTCGACATCGGCTTCCAGTCCCTCTCCGGGGCCGTGGAGCGCAACGAGAACTTTCTCTACGTCTGCTACGACAACGAGGCCTATATGAACACCGGGATCCAACGCAGCTCTTCGACGCCCTACGGGGCCTGGACAACGACCACCCCGGGCCGGGAATGGAAGAAGATGCGGAAGAAGAACATCGTCGAGGCGCTGGTAGCCCACCGGATCCCCTACGCCGCCACGGCGAACATCGCCTTCCCCGAGGATCTCCTCCGCAAGGCCCAGAAAGCCCGCGACATCCAAGGCTCCCGATTCCTCCACATCTTCGCGAGCTGCCCCACGGGATGGCGGATCCCCTCGGAGATGTCCGTGAAGATCGCCCGGATGGCCGTCCAGACGAACATTTTCCCCCTTTACGAGGTGGAAGACGGCGTTCGCTATACCCTCAACCACAAGCCCCGGGGCTACCTCGTCCGCGAGTACTTCCGCCTCCAGGGACGCTTCCAGCACCTGACCGACCGGGACCTCGAAGAGATCCAGAAGATGGTGGACGACGACTGGGAGATGCTTCTGAAAAAGGCGGGGGAGCGGGCCTAGGACTCAAGGGCGAATCACCCATTCTCCTGGCCGGTGATCAAGCGACGGACCCTTTCGAGCTCTTGGGGGGTGTCCACCTCGACGGAATCGTGGGGGGAGATCACGACCCGGATCCGGTACCCCCCCTCCAGTGCCCGGAGCTGTTCGAGGGCCTCCAGGCGCTCCAGGACCCCCTCGGGCAGCGAGGTGAAGGTCCGCAGAAAGGCGCGGCGGTAGGCGTAGATCCCGTGATGTTTGTAGTAATCGGCCTTCTTTCCCCGGTCACGGACGAAGGGGATCGTGGACCGGGAGAAGTAGAGGGCGAAGAACTTCTCGTCGAAGACCGTCTTGACGGCATTGGGATGGGTGATCTCCTCCTCCCGGACGATCCGGTAGATCAGGGTGGACATGGGGATGGAGGGATCCTCGAGGAGCGGCCCGACCACCTCGTCGACCTGGGCCGGCTCGAACAGGGGCTGGTCGCCCTGGATATTGACGACGATGGCATCGTCGGCAAGCCCCAGTGCGTCGACGGCCTCGGCGATGCGGTCCGTCCCTGAACGGTGGCGGGCCGCCGTCATCACCGCGCGGCCTCCGAAGGCCTCGACCGCCCGGAAGATCCGCTCGTCGTCCGTCGCCACGGCGGCAAAGGAAACTGTCTTCGCCCTGAGGACGCGTTCGTAGACATGCTGGATCATCGGCTTTCCGCAGAGATCGGCAAGCGGTTTCCCTGGAAACCGGCTCGACTCGTAGCGCGAGGGGATGATGCAGACGACCTGGAGCGACATGCCAAAATCCTTATAGATAGGGATCGTCCTGAAGGAGGTGGTTCTTCACGTAATCCCCGACTGCCTCCTCCAGAGGGCGGAAGACGACCGGGCAGCCGGCGGCGCGGATCTTGTCCATCCGCGCCTCTGTGAAGTACTGGTACTGCCCCCGGATCGCCTCGGGCATCTCGATGTAGTCGATCCGGGCCGTGAGGTCCATGGCGGCGAAGACCGCGCCGATCAGATCGTTCCAGGTCCTGGCCTGGCCGGTCCCGAGGTTGAAAATGCCGTTGACCTCTCTGCGGTTCAGGAGCCAGAAGAGGACCTCCACACACTCCTTCACCGGGACGAAATCCCGCATCTGGCCGCCATCGGCGTACTTGGGTTTGTATGATTTGAAGAGCCGGACCTTCCCGGTCTCGCGGATCTGGTGGAAGGCCTTGTAGATCACGCTCGCCATCTCCCCCTTGTGGTACTCGTTCGGGCCGAAGACGTTGAAGAACTTGATCCCGGTGACTCGGTCGCCCAGCGCTTTCCGGAGGACCCAGAGGTCGAAGAGCTGCTTGGAATAGCCATACATGTTGATCGGCTTGAGCGCCCGGGTCATCTCGTCGTCGTCGGAGAATCCCCGCGATCCATCGCCGTAGGTCGCCGCGGAGCTCGCGTAGATGAACCGGACCCCATGCGACAACGCCCATTCGGCCAAACGGCAGGAGTAGTGGAAGTTGTTCTCCATCAGGTACCCGGCGTCGCGCTCCGTCGTGGAGGAGCAAGCCCCCATGTGGACGATCGCCTCGCATGAGAAGGGAACCCGTTCGCCGGTCACGAGCGACAGGAAGTCGTCCTTGTCCAGATAGTCGGCATAACGCCTCTTGACGAGGTTCCTCCACTTCTCGGACGTCCCCATCTTGTCGACGATGAGGATGTCGTCGATCCCCTCGTCGTTGAGTTTGGCAACGAAGGCACTCCCGATGAACCCGGCGCCGCCGGTCACAACGATCATAATGCCGACTCCTTAGACCATGGGCCCTTCCCCGGCCGCTCCCCGTCCTTTACAGCGCCTTGGCCGCCTTCTCGATCCCCTTCCGGATCTTCTTTAGGGCCGCGGCCGGCATCTTCACGTTGATCCCCATGATGAGCGTCCGGCCGAGGAGGTCCTCCGCCTGTGGGATTGCCTTGCGGCTGTAGGTGACCTTCCGGTTGCGCGGGTCGTTGAAGGCATTCTTCGTCTGGGCCGTAGACTTGGCCAGGAAGTGCTCCCAGTTGGGGACGTAGTGCCAGAAGTTGTCCTTGAAGCAGGTCGTCCCGATCCCCTCATCCGAAAGGGCTTTCTGGAAGGCCTTCGCTTTTTTCTCCGTAGGGAGGTTGAAGCCCAGATGGGTCGCCGAATCGCCCTCAGGGTCGGGCACTGCCCGGAATTTCAGGCCCGGGATCGTGGCCAGCATCGCCTCGATGGCCGCTTTGTTCTTCCGCTGGGCCGCCAGGACCCGGTTGAGCTTCCTGAGCTGCGCCAGGCCGACGGCCCCCTGGAGCTCGCTCATCCTGTAGTTGAAGCCGAGGATCGTGCGGCCGTCGAGGGCGCGGCTGACCGTGGAGAGGTGGTCGTGGCCGTGGTCATGGTACCATTCGGCGCGATGGAAGAGGTCCAGATCGTCGGTCAGGATCATCCCCCCCTCGCCGGTCACGATCGTCTTGTAGTGGTCGAAGCTGAAGATCCCCATCTGGCCGAAGGTGCCCGTATACTTCCCCTTGATGCTCGCCCCGCAGGCCTGGGCGTTGTCCTCGAGGACCAGGAGCTTGTGCTTCTTGGCCACCTTCATGATCTTGTCCATCCGCGCCGGCGCGCCGCACATGTGGACGGGGATAATAGCCTTGGTGCGAGGGGTGATCTTGTTGGGGATGTCGTCGGGATCGAGGTTGAGCGTATCGTCGATATCGGCCATGACGGGGATCGCCCCGACCTCGAGGACGGCCTCGTAGGTGGCCATGAAGGTGAAGGCCGGACAGATCACCTCGTCGCCGGGCCCTACATCGAGGGCCGTCAACGCAACCTTGAGGGCGCAGGAGCCCGAATTCACCGCCTGGGCATAGCTGGACCCGAAGTACTTGGCGAAGGCTTTCTCGAAATCCCGGACCTTCCAGATCCCCTGCCGTTCCTTGTCGAGGGAATAACGGGCCAGGATCCCCGTCTTGAAGAGGACCGTAAGTTCCTTCAGTTCTTCCTTCCCGATCAGTTCCGCACCAGCCATAACCTCAAACCTCCTTATCATCTTTGTCCCGTCGCCGGAACATTCATACCGCCATACCCCGCATGGAATGCACGCACTTCCCGACTGTGGTTTCCGGAAGCGCGATGGTGATCTTTTTTTCGGGCACCCTGCCCCCGAAGCGCTGCGGCCGCAGGGAATCTGCTTGAGCTAAGAATAGGCCTCCTGGTAGAGCTCCACCATCTCCTCGGCCGTCATCTTGCAAGGGTTGTTGGCCAGGGGCCTGGCCACCGTCAGGGCCACCTTGGCCAGTTCGGCGAATTCCTCCTGGGGAATCTCCAGCTCTTCAAGCGTCGTCATGACGCCGCAGTCCTCGATCAGGGACTCCACGGCCTCCACGGCCAGATAGGCCGCCTCCCGAAGGGGCAGGTCGTCCACAACCTCGCCCATCACCTCGGCGACGTCGACGAACTTCTCCAGGGCGCCGGGGAGGTTGAAGGCCATGACCCGCGGGAGCATGATCGTATTGGCCAAGCCGTGGGAAACCCCGTACTTGCCCCCCAGCGGGTAGGAGAGGGAATGGACCGCCGTCACGCCGGCGTTGGCCAGCCCCAGTCCCGCATAGAGGCTTCCCAGAAGCATCGCCTCGCGCGCCTCGATGTTCGAGCCGTCATGGACCGCCGTCCGCAGATTCTCGGAGATGAGCCGGATCGCCTCCAGGGACATCACCTCGCTCATGGGCGAGGCGTTGATCGAGGTGTAGGATTCGATGGCGTGGCACAGGGCGTCGATCCCCGTCGTCGCCGTGGGATGGGGCGGCAGGGAGACGGTCAGCTCCGGATCAAGGAGGGCCAGTTCGGGGTATAGGTAGGGGCTGTTCATCCCCTCCTTCTTCTTCAGCTTCTTTCGGATGAAGACGGCGGTAAAGGTCACCTCGCTCCCCGTGCCGGCGGTCGTCGGGACCATGATCTTGGGGAGACCCGGGCCAGGGACCTTGTTCAAGCCCAGGAAATCCTCGGCCTTGGCCTTGTTCGCCGCCAAGACCGCGATGGCCTTGGCCAGGTCCATGGCGCTTCCCCCTCCGATGCCGACCACCCCGTCGCACCGCTTCTTCAGGGCGAGCCGTGTCCCCTCGTCGGCCAGCTCGATCGGAGGCTCCGGTTCCGTCTTGTCGTAGAGGGTGCAGGAGATCCGGGCCCCTTCCAGGACGGCGGACACCTTATCGCGGAATCCGGCCTCCGCCAGGTTCCGGTCGATCACGACCAGAGGCCGGGAGATCTTCAGTTCCCTGAGGTGCTCCGGCAGTGAGGCGAAGGTCCCCCGTCCGAAAACGATCTTTTTGGCGCCTGTAAAGGAAAATGTCTTCATGGCCTATTCTCCGTTCAATGCTTTGAGGTATGGTGTTCATTACGAGCTCAAGGGCGGAAAGTCAAGACTTTTTGGCGACTTCGTCAAAAGCAGACCCCGGTCGTTCAGGCCTCCCTGCCTTGGGACCGCCCCGCCCCGGACGGCCCGGAGTCTTCTTCTCCCGGGGGATCGCCCTGGCGAACCTTATGGTCCCCATACCACTCGATCTGCCGGCAGATCCCTCTGAGGATCTTGACCTCCCGGGCAAAGAGGGTCGTCCGCGCGAAGAGTCGGCGGATGTGCATCATCCAGTAGTCGGGATTCTCCGGATTGAGGAAGCCGATCGCCTGGAGGGTCGCCTTGAGCTGGGTGTACATCCCCTCAAGCTCCCGGGAGCTGGCGAGCTTGCCGACGGCGGGCGTCGAGGGGTCCATGCGGGCGACGAGCAGCTCGTAGCAGAGGACCATCACGGCATGGGAGAGATTCAGGGATTTGAACCCCACGGTGGGGATCGTCACAAGCGTCTGGCAGAACCGAAGATCGTCGTTGGTCAGACCCGTGTCTTCCGGACCGAAGAGGATGGCGATCTCGTTGTCCCGCGAGAGCCCGACGAGGGTTTCGGCCATCCGGCGCGGGGTGACGACGGGCCCCCGTCCCGACCCCTGTCTGGCTGTCGTTCCGACGATCCAGGTGAAACCCGCCAGTGCCTCGTCGAGGGTGTCGAAGTGGCGGATCCCGTTGACGATGTCCTTGGCAACATGGGTCGCCATTTGACGGACGGCCTCATCGTCGAGGTCGCGGTTCCCCACGACGATCATCTTGGAGAGGCCCATGTTCTTGGCGCAACGGGCCGCGGAGCCCACATTGCCCGGAAACTTGGGGCCCTTGAGCACGATCGTGATGTTGTCGAGATTCGTCTGCATCGCGTTCAGGGTTTCACCCAGCGGGCCGCCACGAAGGCCCCGGAAGTCCTCCCCCGTCCCTCCTGTTCGAGCCGGTCCAACTCCGCCGGATCGTCCTCGTCCCCGAAATGGACCGCGGTCCGGCATACGCCGTCGACAGGGGCGGAGGCCAGGAGTTGCTCGGGGGAGCGGAAAAAGACGCGGTTGAAGATGGAATCGGGGTTACGACGGGCCTTTGCCTGCCGGCGGACCGACCAGGGGCTCAGGCTGTTGAGCGTCGCCACCACCACGACCCCGCCGGACCGCGTCACCCGGAAGAGCTCGGCAACGGCCTGTTTCTCATCGGTGATGAATTCGAGGGCCGCCACGGAGATGGTCCTGTCGAAGGACCCTTCCGCAAAGGGAAGGGCCCGCATATCGGCGACCACGGCCCGGCCCGCCGGGACCGCCCTTTTCTCCAGGGCCCGGCGGAGCATGGCCTCCGAGATGTCGATCCCCACTACCTCCGCACCACGGGCGACGAATTCCCGGGTGAATATCCCGGTTCCGCTCCCGGCATCGAGAAGCCTCTCCCCTGCCACAGGCTCGAGCAGATCGATCAACAGATCCCTCTCGTGCCTCAGGACCGCCTGCCCCACCGGGGTCTCGAACCAGCGGTCGTAACGGTCCGACCAATCATCGAAAAGCTGTGCTGTCCCCATATTGTCCAACCCATCAAAAACGTTCGTCTTCGTTCCGAAAGCCACCTTTCGGGACGGAACCCGACCTTTATAGATGTTCCATCGCGGCGATGCAACGATAAAATGGTCCGGTTTTCCAGGGACCTTCCGTAGGAAAGCGTCTTACATTGGGCCTGAAGCTGGACTTCATAGGGCGCGATAACAGAGACACCCCTTGTCCAGAGGAAGAGGTTGACAGGAACGTCGCTCTCTGACACAAAGCGGGAATGGAAGAATCCCTGCGGAATATCCTGTCGGACGGAGCGTCCGCCATCGGCATCCCCCTGGGCGCAGAGGCGCCGAGCCTCTTTGACGCCTATCAGAGGGAACTCCTTGTCTGGAACCGGAGGATCAACCTCGTCTCGGAAAAATCCTCCCGCCAGATCGTGGTCCGACATTTTCTCGATTCCCTGACGGCGGCGCCATGGATCGCCAATCCGATGGGGCTTTTGATCGACATCGGGAGCGGGGGCGGGTTTCCCGGCATCCCCCTGCGGATTGTCCTGCCCGGGTTGCAGGTCTGGCTTGTGGAATCTTCACGGAAGAAGACCTCTTTTCTCTCCCATATCGTCCGGACCCTTGGCCTGCAAGGGGTCTCGGTGATCCGGGAACGGGTAGAGGTCCTGATCGGCGAGAAGGCCTGTGCCGGATGCTTCGATACGGCTGTCTCGAGGGCCGCCTTCAAGCTGCCGGAACTTCTCAAGATGGCCTCCTTCTTCCTGAAACCGGGCGGCCGGCTGATCGCCATGAAGGGCTCTGATCTGCAGGAGGAGATGGAGGCGGCCGATTCGGTCCTGAAGATGACCGGTATGTCCCAAGCGGCTTGCCGGGACGTCTCCCTCCCCGGAATGGATTTGTCAAGAAAAATAATTGTTTACGATCGCATCTCGGTCTGATTTTTTCTATAAAAAACCTTTTAATAATGCCGGTTTTGTGGTACCTTCAGGCCCGGTTTGGCAATGATTTTGTGGTGGGGACGCTATCATTAAATGATTCATAAAATCATATGCATGGCCAATCAAAAAGGGGGCGTGGGCAAAACCACGACGGCCATCAACCTCTCGGCGTCTCTGGCGGCGGCGGAGAGACCGACACTCCTGGTTGACTGCGACTCCCAGGGCAACGCCACCAGCGGCATGGGGATTGACGGCAAGGCCATCCGGGAGAGGAACCTCTACCACAGCCTCATCGGCCAGGTCCCTCTCAAGGATGTGATCGTCAAGACCCAGATCCCCCATCTGGACCTGCTCCCCGCCAACCAGGATCTGATCGGGATCGAGGTGGAGTTCATCTCTCTCGAAGACCGCGAAAAGAGACTCCGCAGCCTCCTGCGAAACCTTGAGACGGCCTATGAGTACATCATCATCGACTGTCCGCCGTCTCTGGGTTTTTTGACGGTCAACGCACTGGTGGCCTCGGATTACCTGATCGTCCCCCTGCAGTGCGAGTACTTCGCCATGGAGGGGCTGGGGCACCTGCTCAACACGATGGGACTGGTGAAGGCAAGGCTGAATCCAACCCTGAGCCTGGGGGGGATCCTCCTGACCATGTACGACTCGCGGAACCTATTGTCACGACGGGTCAGCGAGGACGTGCGCAACCATTTCGGGAACCGCGTCTTCAAGACGGTCATCCCGCGGAATGTGAGACTCTCGGAAAGCCCCAGCCACGGACTGCCCATCATCTTGTACGACATCAAATCGCGCGGTGCGGTTTCCTATATGGAACTTGCCCAGGAGATCATGAACAACGGGAGGTTATGATGCCGCCAAAGCACTCGCTCGGCAAAGGTCTGGGGGCGATGTTTCCGGACCTTCTCAACAATATCGGCGACCGACCCGCGTTCATACTCTGCGGTATCGAGGAATTGACCCCGAACCGGTTTCAACCCCGGCGCGACTTCAACGACGAGGATCAGCGCGAACTGACCGCCTCGGTGAAGAAGAGCGGCATCATCCAGCCGATCATCGTCAGAAAGGCGGAAAATGGCTATGAAATCATCGCCGGAGAGCGGCGCTGGCGGGCGGCGCAGGCGGCAGGGCTCAAAGAGGTCCCCATCGTCGTCCGTATCGCTGAAGACCGGGAGGTCGCGGAGCTCTCCCTGATCGAGAACATCCAGCGGGAGGCCCTCAACCCCATCGAAGAGGCCGACGCCTACCAGAACCTGATGACCCGTTTCTCCCTCTCCCAGGAGGAGATCTCCGCCCGTGTCGGAAAGGACCGCTCCACCATCGCCAATACAGTCCGCCTGCTGAAGCTCCCCGAGGCCGTCAAGAAGGCGCTTGTCGGGAAGGTCATCACGGCCGGACATGCCCGGGCGCTCCTGGCCCTGGACACGGCTGCCGAGCAGATCGGCGCCCTGAAGACCATTGAACGCAAGGGGCTCAACGTCCGCGAGACGGAGCGCCTTATCCGGAACGTAAAAAAGAAGGCCGGCACCCCCAAAAAGGCCTCGGCCAATGATCATTATCTGTTGGATATTGAAAAGGAAATATCTTCAAAACTGCTGACGGCGGTCCATATCCGCTCCGGGAAGAGGGGCGGGTCGATCGAGATCCGTTACACCAACGGGGAGGACTTGAACCGCCTGGTTACGCTGCTGCTCGATAGAAGCTAAGCGTTCCGCGTTCTGAAACATTATCCACAGGTGTGGATAACTCTGTTAATAGGGTTGTGAATTTTGGATATACTTTGGGAAAAAACTGTCAAGATCATTAAGGAAAAGATAAGCCAGCAGAATTTCGAGACATGGATCCGTCCGATTCGGATCGCCACCGTGGAGGCGGATCAGGTTCGATTGGCCGTACCCAACCGTTTCTTCAGGGACTGGCTGATCGAAAACTACCTGGATCTGATTCGGGAATCGATGCGGGCAGCGGCGGGCGTCACTTTTCATGTGGACATCCTTATCGACCAGGAGACGCGGCAGGATACGTCCGGGACCGTGGTGGAGTCCTCACAGGATGTGGAGAAGAGGTCGTCGCACAGGCCGCCTCGGCCCAGGACCAACACCACCTTGAATCCCAATTACAGCTTCGAGCGGTTCGTCGTGGGGGGCTGCAACCAATTCGCCCACGCCGCCTCCGTGGCCGTCGCCGACCAGCCCGCGAAGAACTACAACCCCCTGTTTATCTACGGAGGCGTCGGCCTCGGGAAGACCCACCTGCTCAACGCCATCGGCCTGAAGACCTTGAAGTCCTTCCCGGACATGAACGTGGTATACGTCTCGGCCGAAGTGTTCATGAACGAGCTGATCAATTCGATCCGCTATGACAAGATGCCGAAATTTCGAGAAAAGTTCAGAAATATCGACTGCATGTTGATCGACGACATCCAGTTCATCGCCGGCAAGGAGAGGACTCAGGAGGAATTCTTCCATACCTTCAACACCCTCCACGACGCCGGCAAGCAGATCGTTGTGACCAGTGATAAATTTCCAAAGGATATCCCCAATCTTGAGGAGAGACTCCGCTCGAGGTTCGAATGGGGCCTGATCGCCGACATCCAGCCCCCTGAGATCGAAACCAAGATTGCCATCCTTGAGAAAAAGGCCCATGAGAACAAGATCTCCCTTCCCAGCAATGTGGCCCTCTACATCGCTTCCCAGCCACAGACCAATATCCGTGAAATCGAAGGTTATCTGGTCCGAATTGCCGCTTACTCCTCCCTGACCGCGAAGGAAATCGACATGGATCTGGTCAAGGTGGTCCTCAAGAAGCTTCTCCGTCAGGAGGAAAAAAAGGAAGTTTCGATCGAGGAGATCATCAAGGCCGTCTCCTCGAAATTCAATATCAAGATTTCCGACATCAAATCTCAGAAAAAGAACAAGAATCTCGTTATGGCCCGGCAAATTTCCATGTTCCTGTCCCGGGAGATCACCAGTGCATCGTTTCCCGATATCGGGGAAAAGACCGGCGGGAGGGACCATTCAACGGTCATCTACGCCCATAACAAGATCAGGAAGTTGATGGATAAAGACAAGGTTGTCCGGGATATGGTGGATGAACTCCAAGAGACGCTTCTTCACAAGGTTTGAGGGAAGGACAGATCATCCCATCGACAGGATGGGTGTTCATAATGAAAGGATATCAAAGACAGATTTTCCCTTATTCACATTGTACACAGATTCTACTATTACTACTGTTCTTTAATAAATAAGAGATTCTTTTTTAACCCTATAAACTGTTTGTGGAGTGGAAAGAATGGGGGCTGAGATGGAATTTAATGTAAAAAGGGATGTGTTTCTGGGGGCTATTCAGAAGACGCTGGGGATTGTGGAGAAGAAGACGACCATGCAGATCCTGAGTAACCTTCTGGTTCGGACGCTGTCGAACCGAATCAGGATCATGGCGACGGACCGGGAGATTGGCCTGGTGGCGGACTATGATGCGGAGATCATCCGGGAGGGGGACATCACGCTTTCCGCTAGGAAACTCTATGAAATGGTCCGTGAGATTCAAGGGGAAATGATCCATGTGGCCAAGAATGAAAGGGATGTGGTGATTTTGACCTGCAACAAGGCCGTCTACCGGATCCCCGGGATCCCGACGGATGAGTATCCTGCGGTAACCGATGGGGATGATCTCCCGATGTCGAAGATCAAAGGAAGTCTGTTGAGGGAGATGATCCGTAAGACGGCTTTTGCCATGTCCACCGATGAGATGAGAAAGAATCTGAACGGCGTTTTTCTGGAAACGGAAAAGAGCGGCGGAACCATATGGATCCGGATGGTGGCCACGGACGGACACCGGCTGGCCCTGATGAGGACGGATACGGCGGATGGGGATTTCATGGTCTTGGAGAAGGGAGTGATCATCCCCAGGAAGGGACTCATGGAGATCCGGAGGCTGCTCGAGGACGAGCCCGGAGATGTGATGCTGGGGGTTCGCAAGGGGACATGCGTGATCAAGACCGATCATGTCCTTTTGAAGGTCAGTTTGATCGATGGGGAATATCCGGACTACCGGCGTGTGATTCCGTCGGAAAAAGGGGTGGTGTTGGGATTGGATAAGGACAAGCTGATCCATGCCCTGCGCCGGATGAGCGTCATCTCCTCGGAGCGTTACAATGGGGTGATTGTTACGCTTTCCAAAAACAGGATTCTGTTGAATTCCACCAATCCGGACGTGGGGGAGGCCACGGACGAGATTGATGTGGACTATCAGGGAGAGGAGCGGAGCGTCGGGTACAACGTCACGTACCTAGCCGATGCCATTGAAGTCATTGACGAGGAGAAAGTGGAATTCGAGATCGGTTCCGGTATGAAGCCCGGGGTGGTCCGGGCGGCGGGCAACGCGGACTACTTCTGTATCGTTATGCCGTTGAAATTGTAGAAGGGATGGAACGGGTAAGATTTTAATGGAAGACACGAAAAACAGGGAACAGAAAGAACAGGCGGCAGAGAGTTACGGGGCCGACAGCATCAAGGTTCTTGAAGGGCTGGAAGCGGTTCGAAAGCGGCCGGCCATGTACATCGGGAGCACCGGGAAGGATGGTCTCCACCACTTGGTGTATGAAGTGGTGGACAACAGCATCGACGAGGCCTCCGCAGGATTCTGCGACACGATCTCCGTTCGGATCCGAATCGACAATAGCATTACGGTCGAGGACAACGGCCGCGGCATTCCGGTGGACATCCATAAGACGGAAGGGGTTTCAGCGGCCGAGGTGGCTCTGACGAAGCTCCATGCCGGGGCAAAATTTTCCAACGACAGCTATAAGATCTCCGGCGGTCTCCATGGGGTCGGGGTTTCTTGCGTCAACGCCCTTTCCTCTTATCTGGAGCTTGAGGTCCGCAGGGACGGCGGCGTCTATACCCAGTCCTACACCCGCGGTGTGCCGGCGGCTCCTCTGGAGATGGTCGGAAAGACCAAGAGCCGGGGGACGAAGATCTCCTTTAAACCGGACGATACCATCTTCGAGGAGATCGATTTCAGCTATGACATCCTCTCCAACCGCCTGCGGGAGTTGGCCTTCCTGAACTCCGGGGTCAAGATCACCCTGGTCGACGAGCGGGAGGACAAGCAGAGCGAATTCTTCTACAAGGGCGGCATCGTCTCCTTTGTTGAATACCTCAACCGCAACAAGAAGGTCCTCCACAAGAACCCCATCTACATCACCGGCTCGAAGGAGGACTGCCTGGTGGAGGTGGCCCTCCAGTACAACGACACCTATACGGAGAATATCTTCTCCTTCGCCAACAGCATTAACACAACCGAGGGCGGGACCCACATGATCGGCTTCCGTTCCGCCCTCACCAGGGCTTTCAACAACTATGCCACGACTAGCAACATCCTGAAGAACGGCAAGGAGTCCCTTAAGGGGGAGGACCTCCGCGAGGGATTGTCCTGTATCATCAGCGTCAAGATCCGCAACCCCCAGTTCGAGGGGCAGACCAAGACGAAGCTCGGAAACAGCGAAGTCAAGGGGCTCGTCGAGGGGATCGTCTACGACAAAATCAGCGCGTATCTCGAGGAGAACCCCGGGATCGCCAAACAGCTCCTGGGAAAATGCCTCGAGGCGGCCCGGGCCCGAGAGGCGGCCCGGCGTGCCCGTGAACTCACGCGGCGTAAGACCGCCTTGGAGGTCGGCGCCCTGCCCGGAAAGCTCGCCGACTGCCAAGAGAAGGACCCGGCCCGCAGCGAGCTCTACCTCGTCGAGGGAGACTCCGCCGGCGGCTCCGCCAAACAGGGCCGGGACCGCAGGAACCAGGCGATCCTGCCGCTGCGCGGCAAGGTCCTCAACGTGGAGAAGGCCCGCTTCGACAAGATGCTCCAGAACGAGGAACTCAAGTTGATCATCACTGCCCTCGGGACGGGGATCGGCCAGGAGGACCAGGACATCAGCCGGCTGCGCTACCATAAGGTCATCATCATGACCGATGCGGATGTGGACGGGCTGCATATCCGGACTTTGCTGCTGACTTTCTTCTTCCGCCAGATGAAGGAGGTCATCGAAAGGGGGTACCTCTACATCGCCCAGCCGCCCCTCTTCAAGATCAGCGACCGGAAGCAGGAGATCTACATTCACAACGAAGAGACCATGAAGAACCACATCCTGGACAACGGCGTCAACCGCATCCGCCTGACGACTGGCAACGGAAACCCGCAGACCTTCACCGGCACGCGTCTTTTGGCGATCATCCGCAAGGCGATGCGGATCGAGACGATCCTCGACCGCTTCGAGCGGGAGGGGATGAACCGGGACCTGATCCGTGTTTTGGCCGGCGACCCGGCCCTGGCTGAGGAGGACTTCCGGACCGAAGAGGCCTTGACGAAGGTGGCCAGCCGCGCGGCGATGGCGGTGGGGGAGCGGATCGAGGGATATGCCACGGAGATGGACCAGGAACACGGGCGCTGGAAGATGGTCTTCCGCGTCCGGCGCAACGGCCATACCCAGACCACCTGCATCGACCGGGACATCCTCAAGCTCCCGAAGTTCCTTGAGCTCAAGTCTCTTTTGACCCAGGTGGCCGTCCTCGGGGAGCCCCCGTACCGGATCTCCCTGGAGGAAGGCGAAGAGACCGCCGCCAAGGACTTTGAGACGGCCGACAACATGGCCGCCCTGATCGACAAGGTGATCGGTGCCGGCAAGAAAGGGTTCACGGTCCAGCGTTACAAGGGCCTCGGCGAGATGAATCCCGAGCAGCTCTGGGAGACAACGATGAACCCGGAGAAACGAACGCTCCTGCAGGTCCACATCGAGGATGCCGTCGCCGCCGACGAGATCTTCACGACCCTTATGGGGGACCAGGTGGAGCCCCGGCGCGATTTCATCTACAAGAACGCCCTCTATGCCTCGAATCTGGACGTGTAGGGCCTCCCGATCGCCGGGAGTCGGCCCTCTTGCGGCCTGAGGCGGCAGGAGGGCGTTTTGCCCGAGGGGCAAGGACAAGGAGAAGTCAGGATTCATGGATCAACTTTACGAGAAGAACATCGCGGTCAACATCGAAGACGAGATGAAGAAGTCCTACATGGACTACGCGATGAGCGTCATTATCGGCCGGGCCATCCCCGACGTGCGGGACGGCCTGAAGCCCGTCCACCGGCGGGTCCTCTTCGCCATGAACGAGATGGGGAACCGCTGGAACAAGCCCTACAAGAAATCGGCGAGGATCGTCGGGGACATCATCGGTAAGTACCATCCCCACGGAGACGCCGCGGCGTACGACACGATCGTCCGGATGGCCCAGGACTTCTCCATGCGCTACCTGCTCGTCGACGGCCAGGGAAACTTCGGCTCCGTCGACGGGGATCCCCCGGCGGCGATGCGCTACACCGAGGTCCGGATGGCCAGGATCTCCGAGGAGTTGCTGGCCGACCTGGAGAAGAACACCGTCGATTTCATGCCCAACTACGACGAGTCCATGGAGGAGCCGACGGTCCTGCCGGCGAAGATTCCGCTCCTCCTGCTCAACGGCTCCGCCGGGATCGCTGTTGGCGTGGCCACGAACATCCCGCCCCACAACCTATCCGAAGTGATCGACGGGACCATCGCCCTCATCCGCGATCCGGAGATCAGCGTCGACGGCCTGATCCACTACATCAAAGGCCCGGACTTTC
>CAYOGU010000040.1:0-15919 GCA_964403345.1 uncultured Syntrophus sp.
GCCCCTTGCACCAGGGACGAGGCAAGAAAGGCGATGAGGAAGAAAACCGTCAGAGCATTCCCCTGGATCATCGCCTCTCCCCCGACCCCCAGTGCTTCCCCTGTCCGCAAGAAGGAGGCCCTACCCGCTGCATTCCCTGAGCTTTCCCTCGATGGCGGCCTTGTGGCTGACGGTCTCCGAAACCATCCACTGAATCATCATAGCAAATTGCCGCTCAAAGGGCAAACGGAGAAAGCCCATCGTTCCGCGGGGAGCGGGGGATGAAAGGCCGCGAAGCTCAGGGGAGTCCGCCCTGCTCCATCACCGCCTGGCGGCAGCGGGTCTCGGTGGTGAGGCTGCTCAGGAAGGCCGCCATGATCGCAAAGGCGACGAGCAGAACAAACCCCGACCGATAGGCGGCCAGATTGTAGAAACGCACGCTGCCGGCCAGAGCCCCCTCCCAATGGCGGTCGAGCATCCACCCCAGGGCCGGCTGGAGGACGATGGGGCCGATCATGGATCCCATGTTGCACACCCCGGAGACCGTGCCGGCAAGCCGGGAGGGTACGGACTCCTTCACGAAGGCGAAGCAGACGATGACGCATCCGGAGGCAAGGCCCGTGGCGATCACCAGCGCGATCAAAAGCCAGACGGGCAGCGCCGGCACGAAGAGGATGGGGATCCAGGCGAGAAGGGCCAGCGACGTTCCAAGGACCATGACGGGTTTGCGCAGGCCGATCCGGTCGGACCCGAAGCTGAAGAGGATCCCCCCGATGGCGTAGCAGATCAGGAGAATCGAGGTGACTGTCGAGGCAGTGCCCGTGGTCATCCCGTAGTGGGTGGCCAGGAAGGGGACGCCCCAGAGGCCGGCGAAGGCGACGACCGGTCCCGTCAGGCCGCAACTGACGAAGGCCAGGAGCCAGGTGTTCTTGTAGCGAAGGACCGTGGTCAGGCTGCTCAGAAGGGCCTTCAGCGAAAGGGTCGCCTGGGGGTCGGCGGGGGCGTGGCTCCGGTATCCGCGCTGGGCGGGGTCGTCCCGGATGATCAGCCAGATGAGGGTTCCGAGCATCAGGTGCAGGAATACCGCTGCGAACATGACCGGCCGCCAGCCGAAGGCCTCGACGAGCCAATGGAGGGGAACGCCCGCAGTCACGGCGCCGCTGACGCCCACAAAGAGGGCCAGCCCGCTCTGGGTGGCGTAGATCCTCGCCGGAAACCAGCAGGTCGACAGGCGCAGCAGCGAGACGAAGGCCACTCCGGAGGCCCCGCCGATCAGGAGCCGCCCCAGATTGGCCGGCACGATGGATTCCGCGGCGGCAAAGAGGAAGGTCCCGGCCGCTGCGACAAGGGAGCCGGCAGCCAGCAGTTTCCGCGGGCCCCAATGGTCGGCGAGGATGCCGGTGGGGATCTGCATGAGGAAATAGCTGTAGAAGTAAAAGGCGGTGAAGTTGCCCAGGCCCGCCGCCCCGATCCGGAACTCGGCCATGAGACGGTCGGTCATGACCGCCGGGGCGACGCGATGATAAAAGGCGGCAAAATAAAAAAGGCCCCCGAGCCCCCAGACAATCCAGGCCAAGGTGGCCGGCGGATATTGCTTTTGATCCATGATCGTATTCCCGACTCGCAGCGGCCTGCCAGTCGCCCCGGTTCTTGGCTTAACAAATCGGCACGGCGGATTCAAGGGAAACCTGCCCGGGGCCGCCCTGCCGATCCCCCTGGGGGACGAAACAAATTTTAACGAGATTCGGGAACTTAGAAAAGCAAAGGGCTTGACAAGAGGCGTCCCCTGGCGTATTTTGCCCCAAGAGAACAGGTTCCAGTCGTATCCCTCCGGTTTATGGCGGAAGATCAACTCCCTGTCAAAAAGGCGAAAGAGAGGAAACATGGAAGAGAAGCGTATGGCAAACGGCGGACCCGGTGGACCGGACGAGGGACCGGTCCCCTCGGAACATGCCCCGCTGACAGTGGATGAAGAGCAACTGATCGAGCCGGAGAACGCCCTGCCCGAGGCGACCCTGGAAGGGTTGCCGGAACTGATGCGGGAGGCCTGCGGCCGTGCGGGATGGACCCATCTTCTGCCGGTCCAGGCCCGGGCGATCCCCTATATCCTGGCCGGACGCAACCTGATGGTCCAGTCCCAGACCGGCAGCGGCAAGACCGGGGCCTTCATCCTGCCGATCCTCCAGCGGATCGACTTGACCAAAAACGCCTGCCAGGCCCTGGTCCTGGTCCCCACCCGGGAGTTGGCCGTCCAGGTCGCCCGCGAGACGGAGACCCTCCGGGGCGACCGCGGGGTGCGCACGGCCGTCGTTTACGGCGGAGTGAAGTACGGCCCCCAGCTCGACGCCTTCCGCGCGGGGGCGCAGATCGTCGTGGGGACGCCGGGGCGGATCCTCGACCACCTCCTCAAAGGGACCCTCAGCCTCGACGCCCTCCGGATCCTGGTCTTCGACGAGGCCGACCGGATGCTCTCGATGGGCTTCTACCCCGACATGAAACGGGTCCAGCAGTTCCTGCCCCACCGGCCGGTCGACGCCTACATGTTCTCGGCGACTTTCCCGTCCTTTGTGATGCGCCTGGCGGGCGAATTCCTGCGCAACCCCGAATTCCTCAGCCTGAGCCAGGACCACGTCCATGTGGCGGGGACCGACCACATCTACTACGTCGTGCCGGGGATGCAGCGGGAGCGCTCCCTGGTCCGGATCATCGAGCAGGAGAACCCCCTCTCGGCGATCATCTTCTGCAACATGAAATCGACGGTCCACTATGTCTCGGTCGTCCTCAAGCGCTTCGGCTACGACGCCGACGAGCTCAGTTCGGACCTCGCCCAGGGGGCTCGGGAGCGGGTGATGCAGCGGGTCCGCAAGGGGTCGCTCCGGTTCCTGGTGGCAACCGACGTGGCGGCCCGGGGGATCGACATCCCGGACCTGTCGCACGTCTTCCAGTACGAGCCGCCGGAAGACCCGGAGCTCTACATCCACCGCGCCGGAAGGACAGGACGCGTCGGCGCCAGCGGTACGGCCATCACGCTGGTGGCCGGGATGGAACAGTTCAGCCTCAAGTCGATCGCCCGGAACTACAACATCGACCTGCGCGAAAAGACCCTCCCCACCGACGAGGACATCGAAGCGATCGTGTCCCAGCGGATCATCGCATCCCTGGAGGCGACCCTCCGGTCCCGCGACAGCCTCGAGAAGGAGCGGATGCGCCGGTTCATCCCCCTGGGCCGAAGCCTGGCCGAAGCCGAGGAAGAGTCTCCCCTGATCGCCATGCTCCTGGACGACTACTACCAGCGGACCCTCCAGGCCCCGCTCCAGTCGCCCACGGGCGAGCCTCCCGAGGAAGCCCCGGAACCCTCGGCCGGCCGGACCGAAGGGGCTGGCGGCAAGAAGCGGCGCCCCCGGCGGCGCAACGGCCGTCCCCGTAAGCGGGGCGGCGACAGGGAAAAACCGGCCAGCAACTCCGATCCGGATCCGGTCTGATCCATATTCGAACTATGCGGGGACGGGACGACAGGGGCCCCGTCTCCCCTTTTCCAGACCTCTCAGGAAAGACGGTTTGTAATGCGCAAAAAGAACATCCGGAACATCGCCATCATCTCCCACGTGGACCACGGCAAGACCACGCTCGTGGACGGGATGCTCAGGCAGACAGGGACCTTCAGCGATCACCAGGTCGTGGAGGACCGCGTGATGGACTCCCTCGACCTCGAACGGGAGCGGGGGATCACGATCATGGCCAAGAACACCGCCGTCCGCTTCGGAGAGGTGAAGATCAACATCTGCGACACCCCGGGCCACGCCGATTTCGGCGGCGAGGTGGAGCGGAGCCTCAACATGGTCGACGGGGCGATTCTCCTGGTGGACGCCAGCGAAGGGCCCCTCCCCCAGACCCGTTTCGTCCTGAAGAAGGCCCTGGGCCGGCGGATCCCCGTCGTCCTGGTCATCAACAAGATCGACCGGCCCGACGCCCGGATCGACGAGGTGATCAACGAGGTCTACGACCTGTTCATCGACCTGGACGCCACCGAGGAGCAGATCGAGTTTCCCATCCTCTACACGAACGCCAAGTCCGGCGTGGCCCATCGCAAGCCCGGCGACGGATCGACGGACCTGCGGCCCCTCTTCGAGACGATCGTCGAGGAGATCCCAGGGCCCGAGGGGGACGACACGGCAACGCCCCAGTTCCTGGTGACGAACCTTGACTACGATTCCTACGTGGGCCAGATCGCCATCGGCCGCCTGATGAACGGCGTTCTGGAGATGAGGAAGGCCTACAGCCTCTGCACCGAGGGGGGGGTGACGCCGGGGATCAAGTTCTCGGCCATCTACACCTTCGAGGGACTCAAGAAATTCCCGGTGGAGCGGGTCGAGGCAGGCGACATCGTCGCCTTCGCGGGGGTATCGAACCTCAACATCGGGGACACGGTCTCCTCCCTGGAGAACCCGCAGCCCCTGCCCAGGATCCGCGTGGACGAGCCCACGGTGTCCATGCTCTTCTTCGTCAACAACGGCCCCATGGCCGGACGGGAGGGGCGCTACCTCACCTCACGCCACATCAAGGAGAGGCTGGAGCGGGAGATCCTCCGGAACGTGGCCCTCCGGGTGAAGCCCACGGAGCGGGCCGACTCCTTCGAGGTCTGCGGCCGGGGGGAGCTGCAGATGGCGATCCTCATCGAGACCATGCGCCGCGAGGGCTACGAGTTCATGGTTTCCAAACCCCACGTGATCACCAGGACCGAGGACGGGAAGGTCCTCGAGCCCGTCGAGCGGCTCTTCCTGGATGTCCCCGAGGAGTTCGTGGGAATCCTCACGGAGAAACTCTCGGCCCGGAAGGGCCGGATGATCAACCTCGTCAACAAGGGAAGCGGACGGGCGAACCTGGAGTTCATCATCCCGTCCCGCGGCCTGATCGGCTTCAGGAGCCATTTCCTGACGGACACCAAGGGGGCCGGCGTCATGAACACCCTCTTCGAGGGCTACGAGCCCTGGGCCGGGGCGATCCCGCAGCGGATGACCGGGGCCCTGGTGGCCGACCGGCCGGGCCGGGTGACGGCCTATGCGGCCCACGCCATGGCGGACCGCGGCGAGCTCATGGTGACGCCGGGGACGGAGGTCTACGGCGGGATGGTGATCGGGGAGCGAAACCGCTCCGTGGACATGAACGTCAACATCGTCAAGGAAAAGAAACTCACCAACATGCGGAGCTCCACGTCGGACCAGACGGTGATCCTCAGGCCCGCCCGGCCCATGTCGCTGGACCAGTGCATCGAGTTCATCGCCGAGGACGAGCTCGTGGAGGTGACGCCCGAGAGCATCCGCCTCAGAAAGCGGGAGCTGGATCCCCAGATCCGGATGGCCCGCTATCGCGAGGAGAAGTATGCCTGACCCGGCGATTGCTCAGATTCGAATCATTCAGTCCCATCCGTACCTCAATCGTTGCTGATGTTTGACAAATCGCCGGTTTCGGCATATAGAACAGCAACATTTCCGCAGCACACGATTTTCTGCATGGAACCATCTGCTCGATCCCGGTTCGCATAAACCCGGCAAGGAGGTAAAGATGGCCCACCATCTCATTCTCGAACGGTACCGTTGGTTCGATGGACAGATCCGCAGGGGACGCTATCCCAATGCGGGAGACCTGGCCCGTCACTTCGAGCTTTGCCGCAAGACCGCCCAGCGGGACATCGAATTTCTCCGCGATCGCCTAAACGCACCCCTGGAATACGATCCCGCGCGGTGCGGCTACCGGTACAGTGACGACGCCTTCACCCTGCCGCCCCTGTATGCCACGGAACGCCAACTCCTGGCGCTCCTGATGGCCCGCCGCCTCCTTCAGGCCGGCGGCGGCCGTCTCGACCGCGATCTGGAGAGCTTTGCCGACACCCTTCTGTCCGCTATCGCGGACCGCCGTCTTTCCAAAGAGCGTCTCGATCACCTCTTCTCCGCGGTCTGGACCGGAAATTCCCCAGCGGCGGAACCAGTCTTCAGAACCGTCCTTTCCGCCCTGACCCAGGAGCGCCTCCTGAGGATCCTCTATACCTCCCCCCGCACCAACGAACGGACCGACCGCACGGTGGAACCCCACCATCTCCAGCATTACCAGGGGAGCTGGGTCTTGCTCGCCTGGTGCCGCCGGGCCGGCAACTGGCGGAAGTTTTTCCTCTCCCGCATGGAACAGGCGACCGCCCTGCCCGAACGGTTTACCCCCAGACCCCGCGAAGCATGGAAATCCCAGTTGGAAGGGGCCTACGGCATCTTCCAGGGCAAGGAAAGCTTCCCGGTACGACTGCGCTTCTGCGCCGAACGGGCGCGGTGGATCCGCCTCCAGAAGTGGCACGAAAAGCAGCGGACCGTCGTCCTGCCCGACGGCTGCTTGGAATTGCACCTGCCCGTCACGGACCTCCGGGAGATCCGCCTGAAGGTCCTCCAGTTCGGCGCCGACGTGGAAGTGCTGGAACCGGCGGAGCTCAGGGAATCGATCCGTGCGGAGATTGAAAAGATGAGCGCTATTTACGGAGCACCGACGGATGCAGTTTCTTCTCCCCGCCGAATTTCCGGGGACCGCGCTTCCGCACCCGCCCCGCCGGGAAGTGAAGTCCTGAGGATTTGACGGAACCCGAAAATTTTTCACTCTGCAGAAGGGTAGGACGCTATCTGTCCCACCGTTAGTGTTATGCTGGCGACCCATCATGCGAAAAAGGAGAATTCCCATGATCGCAGGACACCGATTTTCTTGTTGGAAAATTGAGCGTTGTTTACAAATTTCGGGAGTAATTGTTCAACGAAATATTGTCTATGGATGGCTTGCAATGGTAAGCCTAACTATCCGTTAAATCGCCAGAATATAACTTACCAGTGTAAGCTGTCTTTCTTGTAAGTTGCTTTTCATGCAGTCCCAAAATTTGTAAACAACGCTCGTTTTTCTTACATATAAACTTTGAAGAGTAAACAACTTACGGAGGTGAAGCTAATGGAACTGACCCTAAACGTTTTGAGAGGGGTAGTTGAGAAAGACGCCGCGATCCGTCGTGTGCAACGCTTGCAGCCAGTCGGCGGGCCTGGTGACAAGATTTTTCCGCCCACATATCCAGGCGAAGGGAAAAACGCTCCAGCGCGCCACGTCTTTGAAACACGCCGGATCAACGGCCAAGACGTGCGATGCGTGTTAATAGACAGCGTCCAGAGTCAGGCGAATCGGCTGGAGGAAGCGTTGCTGTCCTTGGTGCACGCTGGCAAAATGACGTTGCCGCATATTGTGGTGGATTTTACAGATCAGAAAACGCCGCAGGGAGGTAATTTGAATGACCTGGGTTCCATCACTTCTTTCGACGCCCCACATCGCGTATTCGATGCGATCATCCGCGATAGTGAATTTAACGGGACTAAATTTACAGATACGGACTATTACAGAAATCTGACTCGATCAAAACCTTCTAACGCTCTGCAGGTGTTTATGTTGAGCCCCACATCGCTCGTGTTTGGAGTCTGGAATTCAACAGGTGAAGGTGGTGGGCTCGGCGCTAAGTTCACGCGCTGTGTTGTTTCGGAAATCATTGGTGTGAGTGCTGTTGAAGGGCAGAAAGGGGCTGTGAGGGTTGACCCGCTTGGCATACGAGCTGCTGTGAAAGTAGTGGGGGGGCCTCTCGACTGGACGATTGCAAAAGGGGAACGCGGTGAGAAAAGAGTAAAGCCCTCCGAGATCAATCATTCGAATATCATCTCGAACCTCGTTCCGGGCGGTGTCACCATCGACCATGCACTTCATACCTCGGTTATCTCCTGTGCTGGTTTACGGCGGTTGAGATTCCCTGACAAGGATGCTTTGGCAGGGCAGACTGTGCTGGCCTCTATTGCATTGGTGGCGCTTACTGAACAGGATAAGAGCGGCTACGCTCTTCGTTCTCGCTGCGATCTGGTATGCGATGGCAGTAAACCATTCGAGATTGTCCACCCTGATGGTTCTACCCAAGAATGTGAAATTGACGCTGACAGGGCTATCAATATTTTCGATGACTCAGTGACCGCAGCGAAGAAGGCAGGCTTTCCTTGGAACGAGGAGCCGATTTCGCTGAAGCCACAACGCAGGCTGGTCGAACTCGTGGCGCTCTCACGGGCGAAGGCGTTGGCGGGTGAATCTGAAAGCGATGACAACGAATGAGGTGTATCATGTTCGGTTTCGAAGTCGAATTTCTAGCTGGCGTATCGGTAGCTGCCACACCGTATAGCAAAGAAGAGGCTGAATGGCCGCCTCATCCCGATCGTTTGTTTCAAGCATTGGTCTCCGCTTGGGGACGTGGCGAGCCGCCTGACGACAATGAACGCAAGGCGTTGGAATGGTTGGAAGCACTAGACATGAACGCTCTTACCATTTCGGCGCCAAAGGGTAGGCCCCGCGATGTCGTTTCTGTCTATGTGCCGCCGAATGACGCTAAAACCAGAGGCACGGTAGGTTCCACACCCCCAAAGAAAATATCCGAAGCCATCAGGGTTGTTCCTGATTTCCGAAAAAACAGGCAGCCACGCTCTTTCCCTGCCGTCACTTTACCAATGAATAATGCCAGTATGGTGCGTTATGTCTGGCATCTCAATGATCAGAAGGAACAAGAGTTCATTGGCCATCGTACTGCAATTGCACGCCTTGCCCGAGAGATCACCTATCTGGGCCATTCCCATAGCCTCGTGCGTGCGGCGCTAATCACCAGCGGCGATGCGGCCATTGATACCAGTTGGATTGAAACAGGACCTGTTGCCATGCGTTTCCCTTATGAAGGACGACTCAATGAGCTTGCAGAGTCATATAAACGTTCGCTGAAGGAAAATAGAGTGGTGCGACCGAATCCCTCTCTTGCAACGCGGACTTACAGGCTAATAGCATCTTCTGTTCCCTCGTCCCTGTTTGATATGGAAAATATCGTCGTGTTTGCCCATGCCGGTGGATTTGTGCCGACGCTTGCCGCCTTTCCTTTGGTTGCAAAACGGCTGCGCAATGCCTTGCTTCGCTGTGCCCCCATAGATACGCCGATCCCGACGCTTCTTTCAGGCCATGATGACAACCGCCAGCCAACCGATACACCGCATGCTGCAATCGTGCCCTTGGCCGATGTCGGCTGGATCTATTCGCAGGGACGGTTGATGGGGCTGGCACTGGTGTGGCCGCGGGAGATTTCCACCGTGGATCGCCTGAACGCTCTTAAAATAGTCGCTTCTTTTGTTAAAAGTGGAAAGGGCAAGGTTGGCCTGCTTCATTTCGGTCGCGACGGGTCCTGGTCGCTTGCCCTCGAACCCGAGGCAACTTCTGCCTCACTCCGTCTTGACCGTTATACAAAACCGGCACGCCGTTGGGCCACGGTCCTGCCCGCAGCACTCGACCGACATCCAAAAGACAAGGTTGGAAAAAAACTTGCGGACATCATCACGCATTCATGTCTCAATATTGGTTTGCGGAAAGAGGAGATCGACGGTTTCGAGGTCGAGGTTCATAAATACTCGCCGGTGAAAGGCGCGCCATCGGTGAGAGAAGTGCTTCAGTCACTGCCGGCAGACAGCCCCTATCGCACAAAACCTTTTGCGCATCTTATTCTGAACTTCCGGGACCCGGTTCGCGGTCCGCTGATTCTCGGCGCCGGCAGATTTCGAGGGCTGGGTTTGTGCCTTCCGTTAGACGGAGATGATACGCCATGAACACTCTTACCGCTCATCACTTTCCTGCATTCTTCAAGAAAATTCATAATGTTGAGCCATTCCCATGGCAAACGGAGCTTGCCTCTCGGGTGATACAGAACGGCCGTTGGCCATCGCTGCTCGATCTTCCGACCGGCTCGGGGAAAACCGCGGCCATCGATATTGCCGTCTTCCACCTAGCATGCGAAGTCGAAAAGGGAGCAACGCGGACGGCACCGCTTCGTGTTCTTTTTGTGATCGATCGCCGCATTGTGGTTGATGCCGCGTTCGAACGAGCCAAGAAATTAGCAGCGGAGCTTCGGAACCCAAGAGATGAAATCATAAGGAATGTAGCGAATCGTCTTTCAGTCTTGTCCGGTGACCCAAAGCATCCGCTCGATGTTGTGCGCCTTCGCGGCGGCGTCCCGCAGGAACGCGATTGGGCGCGTTCTCCTGCCCAGCCGCTTGTCGCCATCTCTACGGTGGATCAGGTCGGTTCTCGTCTGTTGTTTCGTGGTTACGGTGTCTCGCCAAGAATGTGGCCGGTCCACGCCGGCCTCGTTGGCTCGGATGCGCTCTGGCTGCTCGATGAGGTCCACCTGTCAAAGCCGTTCGAAGAGACGCTCGCCGCTATTGCGGCCGGTCATGGAGAAACAGGCCATGGAGTTTTAGCAGAGCGTCCGAGGCTCGCCCCGTTCTCTGTGGTAAGACTTTCGGCAACACCCGGTGCCGAAAAGCCGGACGACGTTTTCCCAGGTAAAGACTTCGATATCCGAAGAGGTGCTCAGCAACATTTTCTTGACCGGCTTGAGTCCCGTAAGCACGCATCGCTAGTGCAGATCGACGGTGACGCGGTGGAAACCTTTGCCACTCATGCCTTGCTCTTAGCAGGACTCGTTCAACCGGATAAACAAACACCGCCGAAAAGGCCAAAAAAGCGGAAGAAAAACGTCGACACTGTAACCGCGCCTGTTGCAGCCCGCCGCATAGCCGTTGTAGTCAACCGGGTCGACTTCGCGCGCCAAGTTTTTGAGGCGCTCACACATAAAGCAGGGGACAGGGCCGAGATTATCCTGCTCACAGGTCGGGTACGTCCGCTCGACAGGGAGAATATTCTCAAGAAACTTGAACCGCTATATGCAACTCAAAAGCGTCCGGAGCCGGAAAAGTCGATCATTCTTGTCGCAACGCAGACTATTGAGGCTGGAGCAGATTTAGATTTAGATGCACTTGTCACCGAAATTGCGCCTCTTGATTCCCTGCGGCAGCGGTTCGGACGGCTTGACCGCCTCGGCATTCGGAAGGTGAACAGCGCTGTAATTCTTCATCCTGCGGGCGAGCCTACGAAAGGGGACAACGATAAGGACAATCCCTGGACTCCTATTAGTTGGATCTACGGGGGAACGGCGTACGCAACCAAGGTATGGCTGGCTGAACTTGGAGGAGAAATCGATTTCGGCATCGATGGCTTCGAGGAGAAGATGGCGTCCCTCGACAAGGACAGGCTGGAAAAGCTGCTTGCTCCGCGCACACACGCGCCTGTATTGCTGCCGCCCTACATCGAATTCTGGGCCACGACCTCGCCGCCGCCACTCGTTACGCCGGATCCATCATTATTCCTGCATGGCCCGGGGACCTCGGCTGACGTGCAGATTGTGTGGCGCGCTGACGTTGATCCACAAGACGCAGCCTTTTCGCAAGCATCCCTCGGTCTCTGCCCGCCTGCTTCTGTTGAGGCCCTCTCTGTTCCGATTTGGGCGGTCCAGCGATGGTTGAGACAACAAAGTGAAGTGGCTGTCTCCGATGTACCGCAGAAAGAGCTCGAGGGACGGAACGATAGCCGATCTCAGGGGTTGCCTGCGTTGCGCCGGGACGGGGAGAGTTGGACACGGGTTTTCGCAGACGATATCAAGTCCGGCGACACAATCGTCGCTCCGACGAGTTACGGTGGCTGTGATGCCTGGGGGTGGTCACCGCTGAGCAAAGCGGAGGTTGCCGATCTCGGTACCGAGGCTCATTATCGTCAGCGGCTGAAGGCAGCCCTCCGTATCGCCCCTGGCGTGCTCGCAAATGTCCTCACAAACGAGTTGGGTTCCGATGGGCCGGCGGTCGCCGCTGAGATATGGGACCGTATCTGCCGGTTCATCTCTGAATCAACTGATATTGACGGAGAGGCGATCTGTACAATGCTTGTCGCTGAGGAGGGGTTACCCGAGAAGTGGCGAAGACTTCTGGTTGGCATGGCGGGCCGCAACACGCCTGTGTTAGAATTTTTCGATTTGGAAAACCCTCCTTGCGGTTTTATTTTGCACGCAAGAAAGAATCTTTTATCCGGTCTGTTCGACGAAAAGGTAGAAGAGACCGGATACGGCCCTGACTCTATCACTGATCGGGCAGATTCTTCCTATAGCGGGACGAAGGTGACGCTTATGGACCATCTGCAGCATGTAGAGGGAATAGCTTGTGACTTTGCACGCCGAGCAGGCCTCAATGATCGGTTGGTGCATCTCGTAGTGCTTGCTGCCAGACTTCATGACTTGGGCAAGGCTGACCCTCGTTTTCAGGTCGATCTTCACGCTGCTGGTGCCTTGGTTTTTCACGACCCGGAGTTTGCAGCTCTTCTGACGCGGAGCGGTGAATTGCTCGCAAAGAGTGAAAGAACCGGCAACACTGGCGCTTCCCGATTTAGAGGTTTGCGAGCTGTACCTGACGATTTTCGGCACGAAGCGCTTTCTGTGGCCTTGGCCGGGAAGCATCCTGAAGTCGCTGGTCTTACCGATGACGAGCGTGATCTTGTCCTTTGGCTCATTGGGACGCATCATGGTTTTGGAAGGCCTTTCTTCCCGCCGTGCATCGACCCGACTCCCCATGTCGAGGCAAAGGTTCAGATCGCAGAAATGGCACTTGTAGCGGAAGCAGCCGACGCTCCTCTGCGACTCGATCAAGGATGGTTTGAACGTGTTGAACGCCTCAGGTGTCGCTACGGGCCATGGGAGCTTGCGCGATTGGAAGCGATCATACGGCTGGCTGATCATGCCGCCTCGGCGAAGGAGCAGGAGAATGGGGGAAACCTTCCTACTTAAGTAGCAACACCGGAGGTGAAACAGTGACCTTGCCAGATAATACTATATTCTCGATTCATAAGTTGCGCGGCCTGGATCCCGATAATCTGCTTGCCTTTTTGGCATTGATCGGTTTCTTGCGGGCGTTGGTTAGGTCGAGGCCAGAGTGGAAACCGAAGATCTATTGGGGTGGAAAACCGCCACGAGCGATGCTGATTCTTTCCCTCAGAAACAGCACTCCTAATGGCGTCATAGAAGCCGCTGAACAAGGCATTTGCGAACTAGGGACAACGTATGAATTTGACAGACCGAACATAACCTTTAGCACCCGTGAATTTCGTATATTTGCCGATTCAGCGTCAGGAAAAAGGGAGAAGGCTATGCTCATTGCCGCCCTCGCTTCGGATGGTGCCGTAAAGCGGGACAAAAAAGAGTATGTGGAACCAACTCCTCTTTGCGCCATGTTCGGCCAAGGGCATCAAGATTTCCTTTCTCGCCTCAAGGCTATGGCGACGCGCTGTGATTTGGCAAACTGCCGCAATCTTTCACAAGCACTGTTCGAGCCATGGACATACGTAGATGGTTCTGAAGGCTTCAGATGGGATCCTATCGAAGACAGGCGCTACGCTCTTCAGTTCGGCAATCCGAGTGATAGCAAGAACAAGGTTGGTACAGTGACCGGCGCGAATAGACTTGCTGCAATAGGCTTCGGACTGTTGACATGTGTACCAACATCTTCCGGCTTGGTAACCCTGGGGGTAGCAGGACAAAGGCGAGAACGGGATGTTTGCTGGCCACTTGTCGCCGTGCCAACCACTCTGGCTGGGTATCTCGCGCTCTTGGCCCATCCATTCATTGGAGACGAGAAAAAAGCGCCAAGCCTGTCTGCCTACGGCGTTACCGCTGTTGCCCGTTCACGCAGGTTTCAGGTCGGTAAATATTTCAATTTTGAGCGTGCAAGAGTGCAGTTCTTCTAAAACATGATCGAGGGAACGCAAATGACAGATTTCCAGGTTGGTCAGAATCTCGTCCATCCTGAGCATGGTCCCTGCATCGTCACCTTTGTCGGGCAGGACTATATTGGCGTGGAATTCGCCTGCGGTTCCAATGCCCTAGTCCGCAAAGAGGCTTTCAATGGAGATACCCCCAAAGGCGGAACCCCTGGGCTTCTCACTCCTGAGCAGGCACGCCAATCCATGCCGTGGCCCGAATCGACATTTGTTATCGAACCGCCGGCTACGAGGCATTTCATGGGGTCCCATTGGAAACCCTTCGGCGATGACGGGAAAGAGATCTTGTCGCGGTTACCGGAAATTGTTCCGAAAGCAAGCCTATGGATGGGAATTGATGGAATCAATGCCACAAAAAGCTCTCTTCCTAATCACTGGATGCCGGGCCTTGCCCTCGCCTGGCCGAGTCAGCGGCAGGGTCTTATGCTGGCCTTGATCCGCGGCAGCGAAGCCAATGAGATCGCCAGTCTGTTCCCCTTCTTTACTGATGGTAGCCAGCACACTTTGCGTCTCCTCAAGGTGATCGTATGGGATGGAGGTGCGGAAGCGCAAATCGAGGCCGGATGGGGAAAGTCAGAAATTACCTTTTTTGACGTGGGGTTCCTCGTCAATCGTCATTGGTACGAAGCAGATCGAGATTACGAATTCATCCTGTGCGGAATCGCCTATGTTGCGCAGCCCACAACGGTCAAAGAGTTCCCATTTAAACCTCATCCAGATCAAGTCGCATGGCAGCACATGCTTGCCGAAAAGCGAGGGGAACGGCTCCCGATTCCAAAAGAGAAAGACATTTTATCCATGACAAATGCCGCTGTATTCCTGCCGGTTGAAGGTTGGGATCGAGACGACTACCGTTTTCAGGGTCGGTTGAAGTCCATCAAAGAGATTGTTGGTGACGTACTCGGGCAAACAGGATGGGTCGCACGTACAACGGTCATGAAATTCGGGGAGGAGGATGCCGACTTGGACATCCTGATCACGCGGCGGGCGTGGCAAGGAGATTCACCTCCATCCATTGGTCAGAACATCGAGGGCAGCATATGGTTGCAGGGATACTTATGGGATGTGCCGAAGAAGCATCTATGATTCGCACTGGCCGATTTTCTGCTGTGCGGCTTCTTTCCAGCAGCTCAAGCCACCGGCTCATCCTCCTCTGGTCGAATTCCTCTTCCGTCAGTAGCCGACCTTGAGGAACATCATCCAACCTGCGGCCGATCTTCTGGCGGACATAGGTGTGGTACTCGATGCCGTCCGGTTTGACACAACCGTATAGAAATGCCCGGAGCGAAACATGGAGGCAGTCGTTTCCCCCGAGAAAGTAGATAGCCGGGATATCCCCCCCATCCCCGTGCGGATGCTAAACGAGTACGTCTATTGTCCTCGGCTCGCCTACTTGATGTGGGTTCAAGGAGAATTTGTTGACAGCGCCGACACGGTGGAAGGAAAGATCGGCCATCGGCGGGTAGATAGGCCCGGTGCGCCCCTGCCGGAGGCAAAATCCGGTGGGGAGTCCGTGCAATCGGCGGCATCGACACCGCAGGCGGCCACAGCCGCACCTGAAAGAGAAACCCAAAGAGATGCGGAAGCGATGGAGACGGTTCACGCCCGTTCCGTCTGGCTCACCTCGGAGCGATGGGCGATGACTGGCAAGGTCGATCTGGTGGAGGCCAAGGGGAACGTCGCTACCCCCGTGGATTATAAACGGGGCAAGCGGCCCCATACAGCCGGGGGTGCCTGGGATCCGGAACGGGTGCAGCTTTGCGCCCAGGGATTGCTCCTGCGGGAGCATGGCTTTACGGCCGAGGGCGGATTTCTCTATTTCATCGGCAGTCGTGAGCGGGTCCCTGTGTCCTTCACGGATGAACTTATCGAACTCACCCAAAACGCCATCACGGGTGCCCGGGCGATGGCTGCGGACGGTCTGATCCCGCCCCCCTTGGAGGAGGACTTCAAGTGCGCCCGCTGCTCCTTAATCGGCATCTGCCTTCCCGACGAGGTGCGCTTTCTCACTCACGCCCACGCCGAACCGCGGCCCGTGTATCCCTCCCTGGACCGCTGCCTTCCCCTCTATGTCCAGTCGAACCGGGCGCGTATCCGCAAGGAAGGGGAGGTCCTGATCGTCGAAGAAGAGCGAAATGAGGTGGCCCGGGCGCGTCTGGGCGAGGTGTCGCACGTTGTCCTGCACGGCCCTGCTCTTCTGACG
>CAYOGU010000041.1:0-15607 GCA_964403345.1 uncultured Syntrophus sp.
AGCGCCGGACTCCAAATCCGGATGCTGGGGGTTCAAGTCCCTCCTGGCCTGCCAATTTTCAAGTCGGACGACGGGGCGTAATCAGGGGATACCGGATGGACAGGATTAAGGCGATTATCGAGAAGATCAAGCAGTTTCTGGCGGGATCGAAGGTCGAGCTGAAAAAGGTCACATGGCCGACGCCCAAGCAGACCCTGGCCTCCACATCGGTCGTCATCATTGTGGTGATCATCGTGTCTGCCTTCCTGGGGCTCGTCGATTTTGGTCTGACAAAGATCGTTAAGCTTGTGCTGGGATAATCCAATGGCCTTCAGGTGGTACGTCGTACATACATATTCGGGTTTTGAGAACCGGGTGAAGCTTTCCCTGCAGGAGAGGATTGAGAACGCGGGGAAGCAGGCCTTTTTCTCGGACATCCTGATTCCCGAGGAGGATATCGTCGAGCTGGTGTCGGGAGAGAAAAAGACGTCCAAGCGCAAATTCTTTCCCGGATATATTCTGGTGAGGATGGAGTTGAACGACGACACCTGGCACATCGTCAAGGACACGCCCAAGGTGACGGGTTTCATCGGCAGCAAGGACAAGCCCTCCCCGATTCCAGACAAGGATGTGGAGAATCTCCGGACCCGCATCGACGAGGGGACGCTGAAACCCAAACCGAAGTTCAAGTTCGATGTGGGGGATCACGTCCGGATCATTGACGGCCCCTTTACCAATTTCGACGGGTTGATCGATGAGGTGAAGCCCGAGAAGGGGAAACTGCGGGTGATCGTCAGCATCTTTGGCCGGTCGACGCCAGTGGAGCTGGATTTTATTCAGGTGGTTCAGAATTGATTGGAAAGGCGAGCGGCAAAGGCTGAGCAGACTTCACTTCCCGCTGCCGCAAACCTAAAATATCAGACGGGGTGATCCAAATGGCTAAGAAGGTTATCGCAAATATTAAACTCCAGATCAAGGCGGGCAAGGCGACCCCCTCGCCGCCGATCGGTCCGGCGCTCGGTCAGCACGGCGTGAACATCATGGAGTTCTGCAAGGCATACAATGCCATGACGCAGAACCAGGAGGGGATGGTCATCCCGGTCGTCATCACCGTCTACGCGGATAGGTCTTTTACCTTCATCACCAAGACCCCGCCCGCGTCCGTGCTCCTGAAACAGGCGGCGAAGATCGCCAAGGGGTCCGGCGATCCCAAGCGCGACAAGGTGGGGTCCGTGACGGCCAAGCAGGTCCGCGAGATCGCGGAGCTCAAGTACAACGATCTCAACGCCGTGGACATTGAGGGGGCCATGCGGATCGTGGAGGGAACGGCCAGATCCATGGGGATAGAGATCGCGGGATGACGATCCAGGGCGCTTCCGGCAGAACACCGGGTGATGGGCTGGCGGGCGCCTAAGGTGATCCTAGCGGTGAAGCCCCGTCCCCGGCGGTCGGCTTCGATTTGAGGTTTAGTGATGGCAAAGAGAGGAAAACGATATCTAGAGGCAAGGGCGAAGATCGATCCGGTCAAACGCTATTCCGTCAACGAGGCGATGGATCTGGTCGTCGGGTCGGCGAAGGCCAAGTTCGACGAGACCGTCAATGCGGCCATCCGGCTCGGTGTCAATCCGGCGCATGCCGACCAGATGGTCCGCGGCTCCGTGGTTCTGCCCAACGGACTGGGCAAATCGGTCCGCGTGCTGGTTTTTGCCAAGGGAGAGAAGGAGAAGGAGGCCCTGGAGGCCGGCGCCGATGTGGTCGGGGCGGACGATGTGGTCGAGAAGATCAAGGGCGGCTGGCTGGAATTCGACCGGGTGATCGCCACGCCGGACATGATGGGAAGCGTCGGAAAACTTGGGAAGATCCTCGGCCCCCGTGGCATGATGCCGAACCCGAAGGTGGGGACGGTGACTTTCGATGTGGGAAAGACCGTCCAGGAGTTGAAGGCCGGCAAGGTCGAGTTCCGTGTGGAAAAGGCGGGCATCGTCCATTGCCCCATCGGCAAGGCGTCCTTTGGCGCGGAAAAGCTGGCGGCCAATTTCCTCGCCTTGCTGGAGATGATCATGAAGCTCAAACCTGCGTCGAGCAAGGGGATCTATGTCCGGAGTATCGCGCTTTCCACGGTCATGGGCCCCGGGGTGAAGGTGGATCCCCTCGCAGTGAGGGCGGTTTAGGTTAGGACACGGCCCCTCGGGGCTGTGCGAAATAAAACAGGTCTGAGACAGCAGGTACAGGATGTTTAAACGCCATCGGTCGGCCTGCCGAGACTGGGAAATGGCCGTTTCGGTCATGGGAATCATCCTGTATGGTGCTCTGTTCTCTGCCTGTCGGACCCTCGTTGAGGGACCAGAAAAACGCGTCATAAGGAAAGGGGGTTAAGGCTTGGATCGGAGAACGAAGGAGCAAGTTGCTGCCGAGCTTCACGAGAAGCTGAAGGATTTCAAATTGGCCGTCCTGACCGGGTACAGCGGAATGGACGTGGCGAAGATGACGGCCCTGAGGGTGGCCTTGCGTAAATCGAATGCAGAGCTCCGGGTCGTGAAGAACTCGCTTTTGACCATCGCCTCCAGGGAGACCGAGTTCAGCGCGCTGGAGGGGCAGTTCAAGGGCCCCCTGGCGGTGGCGATCACCCAAGGAGATGCGGTTGAAACGACCAAGGCGCTCGTCGATTTCGCCAAAAAGAATGCCAATCTTGAAATCAAGGCAGCCATGATGAGTGGCAAGATCCTCAGCAAGGATCAGCTCACGATCCTCGCGGAGCTGCCGCCTCGCGAGGTCCTGATCGGGAAACTGCTTTCCCTGATGGTGGGGGTGCAGACCTCCCTGGTCAACGTCCTGAGCGCGGTTCCGAGGAATTTTGTCCAGGTCCTGGACGCCTATCGGGCGAAAAAGGCATCGTCAAACTAATCATTAATTACATACAGGAAGGAATGGAAAAATGGCAAACATCACCAAAGAAGACGTGGTAAAATTCATCGAGGGGATGACCGTTCTGGAACTTTCGGAACTGGTGAAGGAACTGGAGGAGAAGTTCGGTGTGACCGCGGCGGCGCCGGTGGCGATGGTTGCGGCCGGTGCGGCCGGTGCGGCCCCGGCGGCTCAGGCCGAGGAGAAGACCGAATTCGATGCGATTCTCACGGGGTTCGGCGATCAGAAGATCCAGGTGATCAAGGTCGTCAGGGCCATTACGGGCTTGGGGCTCAAGGAAGCCAAGGATATGGTGGACGGTGTTCCCAAGCCGATCAAAGAGGGCGTTTCCAAGGATGAAGCGGCCGATATCAAGAAGAAGATAGAAGAAGTCGGCGGTACTGTTGAGATTAAGTAAATAGCCTGTTCTCGACCAAAGAACGGCTGAGGATTAGAACCCCGTTAAACAACAGGTTGTCTGTGAAGGATTGCAGTCAGACAGGTTGAATGGGGTTCTTTTCCCTAATTTCTATTGGTGAAAACCTAAATCGCTGCCGGCTCAAAGCCGAAAGGATGCTATGGGCGAATTTAGAAAGAATTTTGGACGTATCAAGAGGATACTGGATATCCCCAACCTGATCGATATTCAGACCGATTCCTACAGGAAATTCCTCCAGGAGGGGATCGATCCGGACAAGAGGGGGAACTACGGGCTGCAGGGCGCCTTTCACAGCGTCTTTCCCATTTCCGATTTCAGCGGAAAGTGCTCCTTGGAGTTCGTCAGCTACAAGATCGGCGATGTCCGGTATGATATGCAGGAGTGCGTCCAGAAGGGGATGACCTATGCGGCCCCGCTGAAGATCGTGGTCCGACTGGTCGTCTTCGATACCGAGAGGAACGTCGAACCGAAACCCATCCGGGACATCAAGGAGCAGGAGATCTACTTCGGCGAGATCCCCCTGATGACGGAAAACGGGACCTTCATCGTCAACGGGACGGAGAGGGTGATCGTCAGCCAGCTCCACCGTTCGCCCGGGATCTTTTTCGATCACGACAAGGGAAAGACCCTCGCCAGCGGCAAACTGATCTACTCGGCCCGCGTCATTCCGATCCGGGGTTCCTGGCTGGATCTGGAGTTCGATTCCAAGGACCTCCTCTATGTGCGGATCGACCGCCGGCGTAAGATGCCGGTGACGATCCTCCTCAAGGCGATGGGCAATTCGACCCAGTTCATCCTGAACTACTTTTACAACATCGAGCAGGTGCTGTTGGAGAAGGGCCGCATCTTCATGGCTGTCAATGATTCCCTGGTCGGTGAAAAGGCCCCCGAAGATATTGTCAGCAAGGGCGGGGAGGTCATCGCCAAGAAGGGAAGGAAGATCTCCAAGCCCCTGCTGAAGAGGATGATCGAAGCCGGGATCAAGAAGATTCCCATGAACGACGAGGACATCGCCGGCAGGGTCCTGTCGGCGGACATCCTGGATCCCAAGACTGGCGAGATCCTGATGAGGTGCAACGAGGAGATGAGCGTGGAGAAGCTGCAGCTCCTCAGGGACAAGGGCATCACCTCCTTCCAGTTCATCCATATCGACGAGGACCGGGAGAATGCCTCCATCCGGGACACGCTCCTGATGGACCGGATCGAAACGGCCGAGGAGGCCATCATCGAGATCTACCGGAGGCTCAGGCCGAGCAATCCGCCCACTCCGGAGACGGCTCACAAGTTCTTCACCAGCCTCTTTTTCGAGCCCGAGAGCTATGACCTGTCCGATGTGGGACGGGCCAAGATGAATTACAAGCTCCACCTTGACGTCCCCACCAGCGTCACGGTTCTGCGCAACGAGGACATCCTGGCGGCGGTCAAGTACCTGATCGACCTCAAAAACGGCGTGTCCGAGTGCAGCGTCGACGACATCGACCACCTGGGAAACCGCCGTGTCCGTTCCGTGGGCGAATTGATCGAGAACCAGTACCGGATCGGTCTGGTCCGGATGGAGCGGGCCATCAAGGAGAAGATGAGCCTGCAGGACATCGAGACCATGATGCCCCACGATCTGATCAATGCCAAACCGGTTTCCGCCGTGATCAATGAGTTCTTCGGCAGCAGCCAGCTGTCGCAGTTCATGGATCAGACCAATCCCCTGTCCGAGATCACCCACAAGCGGAGGCTCTCGGCACTCGGGCCTGGCGGCCTGACCCGCGAACGGGCAGGATTCGAGGTCCGCGACGTCCATCCCACCCATTACGGGCGGATCTGTCCGGTGGAAACCCCGGAAGGCCCCAACATCGGCCTGATCGTTTCCCTGAGCACCTTTGCCAGGGTCAACGCCTTCGGTTTCATCGAGACGCCGTACCGGGTCGTGGAAAAGGGAAAGGTCCTCAACGAGGTCCGCTATCTGACCGCCATCGAGGAGGAGAACCAGATCATCGCCCAGGCCGACCGGCCCCTTGACAAGGACGGGAAGTTCATCGGGGCGCTGATTTCGGCCAGAAAGGGAGGCGACTTCCTCTCCGTCATCCCGACGGAGGTCAACATGATGGACGTCTCCCCCAACCAACTGGTTTCCGTGGCGGCTACGCTGATCCCCTTCCTGGAGCATGACGACGCGAACCGCGCCCTGATGGGATCCAACATGCAGCGTCAGGCGGTGCCACTGATGAAACCGGAAGTTCCCTTGGTGGGTACGGGGATGGAATCGATTGTGGCCAGGGATTCCGGGGCGGTGGTGGTGGCCAAACGATCCGGGGTGGTGGAGAGCGTCGATGCCGCACGGATCGTCGTGAAGTGCGACGCCCCTGAAAAAGAGGGGCTGGACACGGGCGTGGACATCTACAACCTGATCAAATATCAACGCTCCAACCAGGACACTTGCTTCAACCAGAAGCCGATCGTCGGCAAGGGCCAGTTCGTCAAGAAGGGGGAGATCATCGCCGATGGTCCCGCCACGGACAAGGGAGAACTGGCCCTGGGCCGGAACGTCATGGTCGCCTTCATGTCCTGGGGAGGGTACAATTACGAGGACTCCATTCTGATCAGCGAGCGGATCGTCAAGGACGACATCTACACCTCGATTCACATCGAGGAGTTCGAGACGATGGCCCGGGACACGAAGCTCGGCAAGGAGGAGATCACGCGGGACATTCCCAACTTGGGCGAGGATGCCCTCCGCAACCTCGACGACAGCGGGATCGTCCGGATGGGCGTGGCGGTCAAGCCCGGAGACATCCTGGTCGGTAAGATCACCCCCAAGGGTGAAACCCAACTCTCCTCAGAGGAGAAGCTCCTGCGGGCCATCTTCGGGGAGAAGGCCAGCGATGTCCGAGACACGTCCCTGCGGGTTCCCCCCGGCGTGGAGGGGACGGTGATCGACGCCAAGATCTTCGCCCGCAAGGGGACCGAGCGGGACAGCCGCTCCCAGTATATCGAAGATGAAGCCATCTCGCTTTTGAACAAGGATCGGGATGACGAAATCGAGATCATCACCAACGGGGTCCGGGCGCAGGTCGTCGGCATGTTGGCCGGCAAGGTCGCAGCGGGCAAACTGTCCGATCCCAAGAAAAAGAAGATCCTCCTGAAGAAGGGGGACGTCATCACCGAGGAGGTGCTCGAAAAGATACCCTTCGATCTCTGGCGGGAGATCGCCCTGGATGGCGAAGAGGAGACGGAAAGCCGGATCGGGGTCCTCTACGAGAACCTTTCCCGAAAAAAGGAGTTCGTGGAGGCCTATTTCGCCGAGAAGATCGAGAAACTCAAGGCTGGCGACGAACTGCCTCCAGGGGTGATCAAGCTGGTCAAGGTCTATATCGCCATCAAGCGCAAGCTCTCCGTCGGAGACAAAATGGCTGGCCGCCACGGCAACAAGGGCGTCCTGTCGAGGATCCTCCCCGAGGAGGACATGCCTTATTTCGAGGACGGTACTCCCGTCGACATCGTCCTGAACCCCCTGGGCGTTCCCTCCCGTATGAACGTGGGACAGATCCTGGAAACCCATCTGGGATGGGCGGCCCGGGGCATGGGGGAAAAAATCAACGACCTGGTGGAGAGACACTGCGGTCTGGACGCCATGAGGAAGGAACTCAAGGGGATCTACTCCTCGCCCGAATTCGACCGGTTCGTGGACAAGGCCTCCGAAGCGGAAATCCGTGGGTTCGCCAGGCGGCTCAAAGGGGGCATCCTTGTCGCCACACCGGTTTTTGACGGGGCCGACGAGAAAGAGATCAAGAACATGCTCAAGGCCAGCGGCCTCCCGGAGAGCGGCCAGACGATCCTGTTCGACGGGAGGACCGGTGAACCCTTCGACAAGGAGATCACCGTGGGCGTCATCTACATGCTGAAGCTGCACCATTTGGTCGACAACAAGATCCATGCCCGCTCCATCGGTCCCTACTCCCTGGTAACCCAACAGCCCCTGGGCGGCAAGGCCCAGTTCGGTGGACAGCGATTGGGCGAGATGGAAGTCTGGGCCATGGAGGCTTACGGGGCCGCTTACTCGCTCCAGGAATTCCTGACCGTCAAGTCCGACGACGTGGCGGGCCGGACGAGGATCTACGAGGCCATCGTCAAGGGCGAGCACACTTCGGAACCGGGATTGCCCGAGTCCTTCAACGTCCTGGTGAAGGAACTGCAGAGTCTCTGCCTGGACGTGGAGTTGGTGGAAGAAGAATAGAAACATGGGGTGGGGACGGGCAGAGGTTTCGGCCCCGCCGCTTGGGCCAATATTAGGAGATATCATCCGTGGAAGACGTTTTTAGCTATTTCGAGAAACCGAAGGATCCCATCCGATTCAATGCGATCAAGATGTCCATCGCCTCGCCGGAGAAGATTCTTTCCTGGTCCCATGGAGAGGTCAAGAAGCCTGAGACGATCAATTACAGGACCTTCAAGCCGGAGCGGGACGGCCTGTTCTGCGCCAAGATTTTTGGTCCCGTCAAGGATTACGAGTGCCTGTGCGGTCGCTACAAACGGATGAAGCACAGGGGGGTTGTCTGCGAGAAGTGCGGTGTCGAGGTCATCCAGTCCAAGGTCCGCCGCGAGCGGATGGGCCATATCACCCTGGCCACGCCGGTCGCCCACATCTGGTTCCTCAAGAGCCTGCCCAGCCGGATCGGCAATGTCCTCGATCTGACGCTGAAGGAACTGGAGAAGGTCCTCTACTTCGAATCTTGGATCGTCCTGGATCCCAAACAGACTCCGCTGAAGAAGAAGGACCTCCTGACGGACGAAGAGTACAGCGACCTCAAGGATCAGTACGGTTCCGATGCCTTTGAGGCCGGGATCGGTGCGGAGGCCGTCCGCACGCTTCTGGAAGAGGTGGATCTCGACAAACTCTACGACGAGCTCCGCACGGAGCTGAAGGTTTCCGTATCGGAGACGAAGCGCAAGAAGTACGTCAAACGGTTGAAGGTGGTGGAGGCCCTGAGGAAGTCGGGCAACAAGCCGGAATGGATGGTCCTGACGGTTCTGCCCGTCATCCCGCCCGACCTCCGGCCCCTGGTCCCCCTGGACGGCGGGCGGTTCGCCACCTCCGACCTGAACGACCTGTACCGCCGCGTCATCAACCGCAACAACCGCCTCAAGAGGCTTCAGGAGCTCAACGCGCCGGAGATCATCATCCGCAACGAAAAGCGGATGCTTCAGGAGGCGGTGGACGTCCTGTTCGACAACGGCCGGCGGGGAAGGGCGATTACGGGGACCAACAAGCGTCCGCTTCGTTCCCTCTCAGACATGCTCAAGGGCAAGCAGGGCCGCTTCCGTCAGAACCTCCTGGGCAAGCGGGTCGACTACTCCGGCCGTTCCGTCATCACTGTCGGTCCGGACCTGAGGCTCCACCAGTGCGGCCTTCCCAAAAAGATGGCCCTGGAGCTCTTCAAACCCTTTATCTACCGACGTCTGCAGGAAAAGGGCTATGTGACGACCGTCAAGAGTGCCAAGAAGATGGTGGAGAAGGAAACCTCCGAAGTGTGGGACGCCCTGGACGAGGTGGTCCGCGAATACCCGGTCATGCTCAACCGGGCGCCGACCCTGCACCGTCTGGGACTCCAGGCCTTCGAGCCGATCCTGATCGAGGGAAAGGCGATTCAGTTGCACCCCTTGGTCTGCACGGCCTTCAACGCTGACTTCGACGGGGACCTGATGGCCGTCCACGTGCCCCTGTCCATCGAGGCTCAGACCGAGGCCCGGGTCCTGATGATGTCGACGAACAACATCCTCTCACCGGCCAACGGGATGCCGATCATCATCCCCAGCCAGGATATCGTCCTGGGGATCTACTACCTCACCCGGGCGCAAAACGGCGTCAAGGGCGAAGGGATGGTATTTGCCGATCCCGGCGAGGTCCGCTGTGCCTTGGATGCCCAGGCCGTGGACCTGCACGCACGGATCAAAGTCCGCATCGATGGGGAACTCAAGGAGACGACCGTAGGCCGGATTCTCCTTTTCGAGGTCATCCCGGAGGCCATCGGTTTCGATGCGATCAACAAGGTGATGAACAAGAAGGAGTTGGCCAACCTCATCAATTTCTGCTACCGGTCCTGCGGGGACAAGACCACCGTCCTGCTGGCCGACCGCCTGAAGGACATCGGTTTCAAGTATTCGACCCATGCCGGCATTTCGATCGCGATCCACAACATGGTCATTCCTGAGAACAAGAAGGAGATCGTCGCCAAAGCCGATAAGGACGTCCTGGGGATCCAGAAGCAGTATATGGAAGGCCTCATCACCTATGGCGAGCGGTACAACAAGGTCATCGACATCTGGGCCCAGGCCACGGAGAAAATCGCTGTCGAGATGCTGGGCGGGATCGGGACGGAGGAACAGGTGGGTCCCGACGGAAAGGTCAGGAGGGAAGAGAGCTTCAACCCCATCTACATGATGGCCGATTCGGGCGCGAGGGGAAGCGCCGTCCAGATCCGACAGCTCGCCGGGATGCGGGGCCTCATGGCCAAACCCTCGGGTGAGATCATCGAAACCCCCATTCGAGCTAATTTCCGGGAAGGCTTGACGGTCCTGGAGTACTTCATCTCTACCCACGGTGCCCGGAAGGGGCTCGCCGACACGGCGCTGAAGACGGCCAACTCCGGATATCTCACACGAAGGCTCGTGGATGTGGCCCAGGACTGCATCATCACCGAGGATGACTGCGGGACGATCGACGGGATATTTGTGTCCGCCCTGATGGAGGGCGGCGAGATCATCGAGACGGCCGGGGAGCGCGTTCTGGGAAGGGTGGCCCTGGAGGAGATCCAGGATCCCTTCACCGGCGAGGTGTTGGTCGAGGCGAACCAGGAGATCGACGAGACGCTGGCCAAGAAGCTCGATGATGCCGGGATCGAGAAGGTCAACATCCGGTCCGTCCTGACCTGCCGTTCGAAGCACGGCGTTTGCGCCAAGTGCTACGGCCGGGACCTTTCCCACGGGCACCTTGTCAATATCGGCGAGGCCGTCGGAATCATCGCGGCCCAGTCCATCGGAGAACCGGGGACCCAGCTTACGATGCGGACCTTCCACATCGGTGGGACCGCCAAATTCGAGGAGCACTCCACGCTGGAGGCGCGGCATGACGGGATCATCCGTTTCGTCAACCTCCATACGGTCAAGAGCCGCGGCGGAGGATTGGTGGTGATGAACCGGAACGGCGAGGTCCATGTTCTCGACGAGCAGGGACGGAGCCGCGGAAAGTACCCCGTCCCCTATGGCGCTCACATCAAGGTCGAGGACGGCAGCCGCGTCCAGGGACCGCGGGAACAGAAGCGGGGCGATCTCATCGCGGAATGGGATCCCTTCTCCATCCCGATCCTGGCCGAGGTGGACGGCGTCGTGAAGTTCGGGGACATCATCGAGGGGAAGACCATGCAGGAACAGGTCGATGAGGTGACGGGCCTGTCGCGCAAGGTCATCATCGAGTTCAAGGGGACGGACGTCCGTCCGCGCGTCTCGATCAAAGACAAGAAGGGCAAGACGGCCAAGGTCCCTGGATCGACGACGGTGGCCAGACACCTGCTCTCCGTGGGGACCAACATCGTCGTGTCGGAAGGGGATGTCGTCAGTGCTGGCGACATCCTGGCCAAGATCCCTCGGGAGACCACCAAGACGAAGGACATCACGGGAGGTCTCCCCCGTGTGGCCGAACTCTTCGAAGCCCGCAAGCCGAAGGAGTTCGCCGTCATCAGCGAGATCGACGGCGTCGTGTCCTATGGGAAGGATTCCAAGGGAAAGCGCAAGGTGATCATCACCCCCGACGCCGAGGACGAGAAGGAATACCTGATCCCCAAAGGGAAACACGTCAGCGTCCAGGAGGGTGACCGGGTCACGGCGGGAGAACCTCTCATGGACGGCGTGAACAATCCACATGATCTGCTGATGATCAAGGGGGAGAAGGTCCTGGCCCGCTACTTGGTCGACGAGGTGCAGGAAGTCTACCGCCTCCAGGGTGTCAAGATCAACGACAAGCACATGGAAGTGATCGTTCGCCAGATGCTCCGCAGGGTGGTGATCAAGGATCCGGGCGACACGTCCTTCATCGCCGACGAGCAGGTGGAGCGTTACCGCTTCCAGGAGGAGAACGACCGAGTGATCGCCAACGGAGGCAAGCCCGCTCAGGGTGAACCCATCCTGATGGGGATCACCAAGGCGTCGCTGTCGACCCAGAGCTTCATTTCCGCCGCCTCCTTCCAGGAGACGACGCGGGTCCTGACCGAGGCCTCCCTTGCCGGAAAGACCGATTACCTGAGGGGGCTCAAGGAAAACGTGATCATGGGCAGGCTGATCCCGGCGGGAACAGGACTTCCCATGTACAAGAAACTGGGGATCAAGACGGCATCCGACGACCTCGCACTGCCCGAGGGGGAGGGGCGAGACCTTCCGCAGGATGAAAGTGGCAGCGAGAAAACACTTGACATCGAAACGGCGAATTGATAATTAATCGGTCTTTTGTTGCACCGATAAAATTTCTGGCTTTAGAAAGGGTCGGGAGGGGTAATGCCAACGATAAATCAACTAGTTCGAAGGGGGAGAACGAAGATCGGCAGGAAGGCGGCAACGCCCGCGCTGGCCAGTTCCCCTCAAAGGCGGGGGGTGTGCGTCAGGGTCTACACCTCCACGCCTAAGAAACCCAATTCCGCCTTGCGCAAGGTGGCCAGGGTTCGGTTGACCAGTGGTTATGAAGTCACTTCCTACATTCCGGGGGTCGGCCATAACCTTCAGGAGCATTCCGTCGTCCTGGTCCGGGGCGGTCGTGTCAAGGATCTGCCGGGTGTCCGTTACCACATCATCAGGGGGACACTCGATGCGGTAGGCGTACAGGACAGAAAACAGGGTAGGTCAAAATACGGGGCTAAACGGCCGAGTTAAGCGGGGAAAAAGTCATGCCGAGGAGAAGAGAAGTCGCAAAGAGGGAGATCCTGCCTGACCCGAAGTACAACAACCGGTTGGTAGCGAGATTCATCAACAGCCTTCTGAAGAGGGGCAAAAAGAGCACCGCAGAATCAATCCTTTACGGAGCCTTCGACATCATCCAGGATCGTATCAAAGAAACGCCCGTGGATGTCTTTGAAAAGGCCGTCAACAACGTCAAACCCGTCATCGAGGTCAAGTCGCGGCGCGTGGGAGGGTCGACCTACCAGGTCCCGACGGAGGTGATCCCATCCCGCAGGGTGGCCCTGGGCATTCGCTGGCTGATTACGCATGCCCGTGAGCGTTCCGAGAAGACCATGAGGGAGAAGTTGGCCGCCGAACTGATCGATGCGGCCAACAACCGGGGTGGGGCCATTAAGAAGAGAGAGGCCGTGCATAAGATGGCGGAGGCGAACAAGGCGTTCGCCCACTATAGATTCTAAGTTCGTCGCGAAAGCCGGGTGAAGCGGCCTGGGATTCCTTTGGATGCGGAAGCGCGATTGGGCGACATGGCGGACTGATAAAACTGAGACGGTGGAGATAACAAACGAACCATTCAAAGTCTAAGGAGGTTGGAGATGGCTAAGAAAAAATTTGAAAGGACGAAGCCGCATCTAAATATTGGCACCATCGGTCACGTCGATCATGGGAAGACCACATTGACCGCCGCGATCACGAAGCACCTGGCCTCTAAAGGATTTGCCGAATTCAGACCTTTTGATTCCATCGACAACGCTCCGGAAGAGAAGGAAAGGGGCGTGACCATCAACATCTCCCACGTTGAATATGAGACGGACAAGCGCCACTATGCCCATGTCGATTGTCCGGGCCATGCCGACTATATCAAGAACATGATCTCAGGGGCCGCGCACATGGACGGCACGATTCTCGTCGTCGCCGCCTCCGACGGTCCCATGCCTCAGACCCGGGAGCACATCCTCCTGGCCCGTCAGGTCCAGGTCCCCTGCATCGTGGTCTACCTGAACAAGGTGGACCTCGTGGACGATCCGGAACTGCTGGACCTGGTGGAACTTGAGCTTCGGGAACTCCTGACGACCTATGAATTCCCGGGCGATGACCTTCCCATCATCCGGGGCTCGGCCCTGAAAGCCCTTGAGGCGGACGATCCCAACTCCCCCGATGCGAAGTCCATCTGGGAACTCATGGATGCCGTCGACTCCTATATTCCCGAGCCCGTCCGCGATCTGGACAAGCCGTTCCTGATGCCGGTGGGCGATGTATTCACCATCTCCGGCCGCGGGACCGTCGTGACCGGCCGTGTTGATCGCGGCATCATCAAGACAGGCGACGAAGTCGAGATCATCGGGATCCGGCCGACTTTCAAGACCGTCTGCACCGGGGTGGAGATGTTCCGCAAGACCCTCGATGAAGGGCGCGCCGGCGATGACGTTGGGATTCTGCTCCGCGGCACGAAGCGCGAGGAAGTGGAAAGGGGACAAGTTGTGGCCAAGCCCGGTTCGATCACCCCTCACACCAAGTTCAAGGCCCAGGTCTACGTTCTGACCAAGGAGGAAGGCGGGCGCCATACCCCCTTCTTCAACGGCTATCGTCCCCAGTTCTACTTCCGGACCACCGACGTGACTGGTGTGGCCAACCTTCCGGAAGGCGTGGAGATGGTCATGCCCGGCGACAATGTGGAACTGGAAGTGACCCTGATTACGCCGATCGCCATGGAGGAACAGCTCCGCTTCGCCATCCGCGAAGGGGGCCGGACCGTCGGGGCGGGCGTGGTCAGCAAGATCATCGAATAGTCGATAAACAGAATCGGGTTGAATGAGACCATGAAAGATCAGAAGATAAGAATTCGTCTGAAGGCTTACGATTACAAACTGCTGGATCGCTCGGTGGAGGATATCGTCGAGACGGCCAAGAGGACCGGGGCCCGTGTGGCCGGCCCGATCCCGCTGCCGACCGAGATCAACAAGTACTGCGTCAACCGGTCCCCGCATGTGGACAAGAAGTCGAGGGAGCAGTTCGAGATCCGGACGCACAAGCGACTGATCGACCTGGTTGAACCCACGCAGGCGACGGTGGACGCCCTGATGAAACTCGATCTGTCGGCCGGTGTGGATGTGGAGATCAAGCTGTAGGCGAACGAGCTCCGAGGGGTTGTCGATCCGACCCTTCCTGAGATGACGGATTCTTATTCTGGATTGAGAAGAGAAAGACGATGACAAAAGGACTGATCGGCAAGAAGCTGGGGATGACCCAGGTGTTCTCTGATGAAGGGGTTTCGGTTCCCGTGACGGTCATTGAGGTTGAGCCTTCCGTGATCGTCCAGAAGAAGACCAAGGAGACAGACGGATACGATGCGCTGCAACTGGGTTATGGCCGCATCAAGCAGAAGAACGTCTCCAAGTCCCTTCAGGGACACTTCAAGAAAGCGGACAAAGGGTTTTTCCGGATCCTCCGGGAATTCAGAATGGATGTGGAGGGATCCGAGCCGGGTCAGGAGCTGAACGCCGAGATGTTTGCGCCTGGCGATTACGTGGACATCGTCGGGACCACGAAGGGCAAGGGATTTGCCGGCGTCGTCAAGCGCCACGGATTCAGGGGCGGTCGGGCGACCCATGGTTCCATGTTTCACAGGGCCCCCGGTTCCATTGGGGCGAGCGCCGATCCGTCCAGGGTCTTCAAGGGGACGAGGCTTCCGGGTCATATGGGGAGCGAAAGGAAGACGGTGCAGAACCTGCTCGTGTGGGCGGTCAGGCCCGAGATGAACGTGATCCTGGTCAAGGGTGCCGTTCCGGGCAGTCGTAAGGGCTACGTGCTGATCAAGCAGGCGGTAAAGAAGGGCTGATAAGCCGGGTTTTAAGGTGGTTAAGATGCCAGTAGCAGGTGTGTACGACATTGAAAATAAGAAGGTCTCCGAGATCGAACTGAACGATTCCATCTTTGGTGCATCGGTGAATGAGGATGCCATCTACGAGGTCGTCCGGATGCAGATGGCGTCCCGTCGCAGGGGAACCGCCTCCACCAAAGGGCGGAGCGATGTCCGGGGCGGTGGCAAGAAGCCCTGGCGACAGAAGGGGACTGGCCGGGCAAGGGCTGGGCACTCCCGTTCTCCGATCTGGAGGGGCGGTGGGATCATCTTTGGGCCGACGCCCCGCAGCTATGCCTTCAAATTGCCCAGGAAGGTCAGGAAAACCGCCCTGATCTCAGCCCTGAGCATGAAGTTCAAGGAAGAGAAGATGGTCATCCTGAAGGATTTCCCTATGGAGGCCATCAAGACCAAAAGGTTCCAGGAAGTGATTGATCGCTTTGGATTCAAGAAGGCGCTGTTTGTCATCGACGAATCCAGACCCAGCCTGG
>CAYOGU010000042.1:0-15414 GCA_964403345.1 uncultured Syntrophus sp.
GTCCTGCAACATCACCAACTCTTCCGATAACTTAAAATCCATGATCGATCTCCTTTTGAGGCACGTACATCCGGTTAGCGTTCGGTTCTCATGTTGCTGACCGGTGGACGGGCAAGTTCCCCCTCCGGCTCTGCCGGAGGGGGAATCCGCTTGATCGTTGGCAGGAAAGATTCACGCCGATCCTGTTTCGCCCGTCAATTCGGGACCACGATGCTAGGCAGCCAGGTTGCCAGGGCCGGGAAGAGCATGACCAAGGCAATACAGGTGCCATCGATCACCATGAAGGGGATCGCACCCATGAAGAGGCGCCTCAGGCTGATGGCCTCGGGCATGAGCCCCTTGACTATATACAGATTCAGTCCCATCGGCGGAGAGATGTTCCCGCAGCACATGTTGATCGTCACCAGGATGCCGAACCACACGATGTTGATCTCGAGGGCCGTCAGGATCGGCAGGACGATCGGCGTGGTCATCATGACGATGGCCGCTGGATCGAGGAACATGCCGAGGATCAGGTAGCCGATCATCAATACGCCCACGATGACCATGGGCGGGACCGGGAGACCGACCACCCAGTCCGTGAGCTCCTGGGCGCAGCCCGAATAAATGATGACATAGCCGAAGGCGGTTGCGCCGATGATGATCCAGCCGATCATCGTGGTGGTCCGCACGGACTGGATGATGCACTTTCGGAGTATTGCCATGGTCATCTTGCCCTTCGCAACGGCGATCAGGAACACGGCCAGGCAGGCGACGGCACTCGATTCCGTCGGGGTCGCCGCGCCGGTATAGATGGTGAGCAGCAGGATGAGCATGACCAGCAGCAGGGCCCACACCCGCCACAGGGACCCTAGCTTTTCCTTCAAGGTGAAGCGGTTGGTGTCCCGCTGGGCCATGGAAGGGTTGATCAGGACGCTGAGCCAGATGTAGAGCACCCCGATAAGGGTCATCAGAACCCCCGGGATGACCCCGCCAGCGAAAAGGGCGCCGATGGATTCGTTCGCCAGGGTCCCGTAAAGGATCATGATGATGCTTGGCGGGATCAGGATGGACAGGGCCCCGGAAAAGGCCACGATAGCCCCCGACATCCCCTCATCGTATTTCCTCCGAAGCATCTCGGGCAGGGACAGGAGACCCACCGTCGCGGTCCCGGCGGTGCTGGCGCCGCAGACAGCCCCGAAGATGGCCCCGAAAACGGTGCTGGTGATCCCCAGCCCCCCCGGCAGACCGCGCAGGAACCGGTCTGCCACGTCGTAGGTGTCCTTGCCCATCTCGCAGTGCATCACGATCTGGGCCATCAGGATAAACAAGGGGACGCAGACGAGGGTAAAACTACTCATGTGGCCGTAACCGGCCAGGGCCACACCGTACAGGCCGGTCGTTCCGGGCCAGAAGACCAGGGCGGCCAGCATGCTCAGGAACCCGAGCGAGAAGGCGACCGGCAGTCCCAGACAGAGCAGGAGGGTCAGAGACCCCATCAGGATGATCAGTATCCAGTACCATTCCATGGACAATCACCTCCAGTCGTTCAACGTTTCAACTCGTTCAAGCGGTTGACGGCCCGGATGATGCGGAAGAGGAATTCGATTCCGAGCAGCACCCCGCCGATTACCAGGAAAGATCGCATCGGCCACATGGGCAAGGCCAGGTATTCCGTGCTTTTCACGTTACCGGCTATGGCCTCCCAGGTGTATTTGATCGATTCCATCGAAAAGATGGCCATATAGACCACGGCCATGAAGGAGGTCACGATCTCCAACCGCAGCCGCTTTCGCTCCTCCAAAGTCTCCGTTAAGATGTCGACGGCCACGTGACCACCGGCGGGAAGCGCCCAGGGCCCCCCGAAAAACATAACCAGGACGAGGAAGTAACGGTTGATCTCACCGGCCCAGGTGGTTGGCATGCCAAAGGAATACCTCATGACGACATCGTAACTGAGGGTCAACATCATGACGATGATAATCCAGCCCGCAAACTCGGCCAAAAAGTGATCCAAGGCGGACACCGCCCGCATGAAGGCGTTGCGGTCCACAGGCGTTTCAACACTCCCATGACTCATAAGCCCTCTCCTTCCTGAAGGGGGTGGCGTAACGGGAAGGTTGCGCCACCCCGGTGATCGATTACGTGCAAGGGATGTCGCGCCGGTTACCACTTCTTCTGCTCGGCCTTGTACAACTGAACCAGCTTCTTGCAATCCGGGCTCTCGGAAGCGTACCAATCCCAGACCTCTTCGAGCATCTTCTTCGACTTGGCCACATTGTCTGCGTCGAACTCGAGGAACTTCACTCCCTTGGACTTTCCCCACTCCTCGATTTCCTTGTCATAGGCAGGCCAATACTCCACGCTCGCCCAACGGGCCCACTCCCGGGCCACCTTCTTGAGCTTGTCCTGGAGGTGCTTGGGGAGTTTGGCCCAGGCATCGGCGTTGATCCACAGATCGTCGGTCCAGATGTAAACGGCGGGACCGGTGAAGGATTTGGCCACTTCGAAGAACTTGTAGTCCTTCAGGCCGTAGGCATAGAAGAGCAAGGCGTCGACAGTCCCCATCTGCAGGGCGGGGTAAATCTCGCCGGTGGCCATGGTCACGGGGCTGGCACCCCAAGCCTTGGCGATCCGCGTATTGACGCCGCCAGCCGCCCGCAGTTTGATGTTTTTCAGGGAGTCGACGGTGGGATATTGTTTCGTGCCCCCGCCGATGACCCCTGAGCTGCTGCAGAGGACGTTAGTCAGCAGCACGGCATTGGCCTTCTTGAGGTAGGCATTGCGGATGATGTCGGCGAATTCGTTTTCGCCGTTGAAGAAATCATAGAACTTGTCGCGATGGCCGAGCGAGATGTAGGGCATCCAGTCAATGTCTCCTTCGGGAACCATACCGTGAAAATAGGAGGAGCAGCTTCCCAGCATGTCGATCGTCCCTCTTTTCAGCCCTTCCAGGGCTTCTTCGCGGCCGACCAGCTGGTCTGCAGGAAACACGGTGAAGGACAACTCCCCGCCGGTCTCCTTCTTGATCATCTTGATGAACTGCTGGTAAGCCTTGTATTCCGGATGCTGTGTGTGCCAAGCCATCTGGAATTTCAGGTTGTACTTGGCGGCATCCGCTTGGTTTGGTAAACCGAAACTGAACATCATGGCCAGAGCGATAAGTGAAACAACAAAGAACTGTACGATTTTGTCCGTCTTCATCATGATCCCTCCTTATGGCATTCGATTTACGTTTCCGGCTCCTCCCGCAAGCGGGGAAACCGCATCCCATCAACGACCTCCTTGTCATTCCTTTCCGGAGTCCCAGCAGCCGGATGTTTCGGGCTGCCTCTCTTTTTTCCTAGAGGATCAGCCGCTGGGGATCGCATTTTTCCCGGAGGGTCTTCAATTCCTCAGGGGTTGGCGGCACGATCTCCGCCGCCTTGGAGACGTCTACCGTAAATTCCATGTTCTCTAGGATTTGCTGGGGGGTGATGCCTGGATAGTACCCAGCAAGATACATCCGCTTGGTAAGCCCATCGAACCGGAAGACCGCCATGTTCGTGATCACCACTGTCGGTCCTCCTTCTCGCAGTCCAGCCTTCCCGCGGCCATCGGGCCCGCCCATATGGCCGGGGCTCGTCAGGTAATCCAGTTTGTGTACGAACCTTTTTTTCTCCTGCTGCATGAAGATGATGCAGCGTGGGACAAAGGATGCCACGTCGCAGCCCCCGCCGCTTCCCGAAAAGCGGGTCTTGGGCTTGATGTAATTGCCGATCACCGTCGTGTTGAGGTTCCCATAGGGGTCGATCTGTGCAGCGCCAAGGATTCCGATGACGTGACCGCCAGTGATCGGATTCTGCATGGTGATGAAGGCGTCGAAAAGACCGCCGTTGGTTGCCGCGAGGTACATCACCCGCGAATCCGCCACGGCCAACGGGATCTCGTCGAGCTTCGAGTCGATCGCCCCGGTTTCAAAGAACATGACGCTTTCGGGGGCATTGATGTTTTTGGCGGCCATGGCAGCCAGCATGGAGATCCCTGTCCCCCCGAATACGATGTCGCCGTTCTTGATTTCCCTGGCGGCCACAATCGTCATCATTTCCCGCAACGTGTAGTCAGCCATCGCTCCTCCTTAACCCCTTGCCAGATTGACCGCATATCCGGTTTCCGGATCCGCCTTGATCCTGTCCATCCGTTCCTGCCCCCCATTCAACGCGATGAATGCCTCGTGGTCCTTCACGCCGTGGATGAATTTGTTGAGATACTCGCGATAGAGGCCATCGTCTTTGGCGCATTTGACGTAGTACAGCAGGCAGGCCGGGTCGTAATCGTAATATCCGTAGCAGGCCGTCGGATGGGCTCCGTAGGGCACAGGGACCACTGCATCGACGTGGATGAAGGGGATGTTGTTCTGGTCCGGATGCCGCCTCAGGGCGGCGGTGTCGACCAATTCCTCGCAGGTCAGGATGACGTGCCTTGCGGACTTTGCCTGCTCCACATCGGCGAAGGTCAGCCCCTCGATCCTTCCCGTGCCCTGCTTGTCCGCCTTTTGGACGTGCAGGATCGTGACGTCAGGCCGGATGGCCGGCACCAGAACGACTTTCGGGGTATCCATCCAGACACCGAAAGGGTTCTCCATCACAACCACTTTCTTGTCCGGCATTTTGGGATCCTGCGCTCTTTCCGCTTCGGAGAACCCCCAGACATTCACCAGATCGGTTCCCAGAGACGACACGGTGGGCAGGAAGGGCATCCCCATAGCGCCTGCCATGAAGCGAAGGCACATCTGGAAATTGGAATAATCCTCGATCCGGATCGTTCCTTCCTGAACGGCTTTCCGGAAGCGGATACAGGTAGCCGCGTACTTTCCGTTCCCTCCATAGGCGATGTCCAGCCTCGATACGCATCCCCCGCCGATCAATTCGTCGGCACCCTGGCCGTTGGAGTGGGCGTAGAGGTACAGGTCCCTGATCCCCTGGCGGATGATCTCGTGGACCGCCGCCATGGGATTCCGGTTGATGGTGAACCCGCCGATGGAAATATGACTTCCATCCCTGACATATTCCCGGATTGCCTCTCCCAATGACATGATCTTGTTGTCTTTGGTATTCATGATGGATTATCCCCCCTGCCCGTTTTTCCCTGATGCATAAAGAAATCCCCCCTGCGGCCATGATCGCCGAAGGGGCACCGCCCCATTCGGGGAGGCAGCACCCGTCCGGCAAAAATCGTTCAAGACGTCTTTCGTGAAAGGTTGGAGAATAAATACGTTCTGCTACGGGACCATCAAACGTTCATGCCAACCAGCTGTTCCGATATGGCGGCATTCATTCAAGAATGGCTTTCCATCCCTCGTTTATATCCGTGGGAGGATAGCCGAGAGCGAAAGAGATCTGAGCGGCAGTTCTGACGACAGCGGGAACGATGACCTTCTTAAGATGGTGGATGCTGAGGGTCATGGATGAGCCTGAGACATTGATCGCGGCAACGGCTTTCATTTGATGATTGAAGATGGGAGCCCCGGCGGCCCTCAAACCGATGGCCAGTTCCCCATCGCAAATCGCGTAACCCCGTTTTTTGACTTTCGACAGTTCGCAGAGCAAGGCTTCCCGATCGGTGATCGTACGGGAGGTGCAGGGGGTGAGTTCCGTGTGATTCAGGAAAGCGTCCAGGTCATCCGGCGTGAGGTTGGCCAGAAGGACCTTGCCCACGGTGGCGCAATGGGCGGGAATGCGGGAACCCGTCTTCAAGAGCACGCCGACGATCGATTTGTTCCGCACCCGGTCCACATAGATCACGGAGTTGCCATCCAGCATGCACAAGCTGACCGTTTCGTCGACTTCACGGGCCAAGCGCTCCAAATGGGGCCTGGCGACCTGGCGCACCTCCAGGCTATTGATGGCCGTATAGCCGAGGTGGAGGACCTTCAGAGAGGGACTGTAACGCCGCGTTTCCGGATCGCGGCTGAGGTAACCCATCGTTTCCAAGGTGGACAGAAGCCGAAAAACGGTGCTCTTGTTCAGGTTGAGAAGGGAAACCACCTCGGTCATGCTGAGGGAGGTGTTCTGGGGGGAAAAAAGTGCAAGGATGTCCAATCCCCGCGCCAAAGCCTCGATGTTGTAGCGCGAAGCCCTCTTTTTGGGTTCGGTGTGGACAGGTTTCATTCAATAAAACCAATTTTTGTATTGTGAAACACTTGCTAGCACCGTCTGCCACGGGTTGTCAAGAACAATATTCTGGCAGGGATCATCTCCCCGGTTGACAGGACAGCCCGTCGCTGATAAAAGATAAACCAAGATATAATCTTCCCCCTAATGAAATCAGATAGATGGCGAAGACACACCGCGACATGACGCCCCTCGTCCTGTCCGTTCTCCTGATCCGGGGGATTGTGGCCCTGGCCTGCCTGAGGCACGGGCAGGGGGGTGGGGTGTGGGCCAGACTTCCTTTCAATGGGGATCTCGTCTTTGCCGGCCTGTACATCGCCTGGATCCTGGCAGAGGCCCCGATCGCCCGAAGCGATGCCGCAACCGAGGGCAAAAAGACCCTGGATTTCGGAACCTGCCAACTCTACGCCCTGGGTCAGGCTGGAACCTTCCTGACGGCGCTCTGGTTCCCCTCGCAGTGGAAGGGTCCACATGCCGCACACGCTGTCGGTATCCTGCTCTTTCTGGGCGGGTGCCTTGACCGCCTCTGGGCCATCCGGACCCTGGGCCGGTTCTATTCCCACAGGGTCCGGAGGCGGTGCGGCACGAAATCGTGGATTCTGGGCCCTATCGGTTCGTCCGCCACCCGGCCTATGCCGGCATGATTGCCGCCCATGCAGGACTCACGCTCTTTTTCTTCAACTGGGTGACCCTGGCCGTTCTGGTGCCGGCGATCGTTCTTCGGATACTGGTCGAGGAACGGATGGTGTTTGGGATCGCGGGTTATTCCGATTTCGCAAGGACACGGAAGCGATTGATCTCTGCAATTTGGTGAAGGGCCTTCACCGACCACGGCATGGATTGATCAATAGATCTGAAGAATGGGCACAGTCCTCATTTTTCAAGGGGAGGGATCAATGAAGCAAATCGAAGAAATGCGCGAGGTCCTGAAGGACCCTGCCGGCTATGTCCAGAAGCTCAAGGCGGACGACGGACGGAAAGTCGTCGGGACCTTCTGCTCCTACGCCCCTGAGGAGATCATTCTAGCCGCTGGGGCGCATCCTCTGAGGCTCTTCGGCTCGGGAGAGAAGATCCATCAGGCCGAAGCGCACCTGCAGTCCTACTGCTGCTCCCTGGTCCGGGGCGCCCTGGAGGACGCCTTGGCGGGCCGGCTCATTTTCCTGGACGGGATTGTCTTCCCCCACACTTGCGACTCGATCCAGCGGCTCTCGGACGTCTGGCGACTGAACATACCGGGGACCTTTCACCTCGACGTGGTCCTCCCGGTGAAGCTGGACTCGGAGGGTGCGCAGGCCTATTTCTTCGACGTCCTGAACCGGCTCCGCCGGGAGTTGGGGGAGAAGCTCGGGGTCACGATCACCGACGAGAGGATCAGGTCCGCAATCGGGACCTACAACCGGATCCGCGCCGCTCTGATGCAGATCTGTGACTTGAGGGGAGAGAGGCCGGAGATCCTCAAGGGGAGCGATTTTTTCACCTTGGTCCGGGCAGCGATGGTCATGGACCGGCCCCGCGCTGCGGATCTCCTGGAGGGGATTGCTGCAGAGATGAAGAAACGGAGCGTTTCGATGGCCGCGGCCTGGCCGAAGAAGCGGATCGTCCTTTCCGGCGGGATCTGCAATTACCCGGATGTCTATACAATCGTTGAGGAGGCGGGCGGCGACGTCGTCGGAGACGACCTCTGCACCGGCTCGCGCTACTACGGGGGCCTCATCGACGAGGCGGCCGAGCCGATCGCCGCGATCGCCGACCGCTACCGGGAGCGGGTCGTCTGCCCGGCCAAGCACCGGGACATCTCCGAACGGGCGGATCGCCTCATCCGCCTGGTCCGTCAGAAGCGTGCCACGGGAGTGATCTTCTTCCTGCTCAAGTTCTGCGACCCCCATGCATTCGACTACCCGTACCTCCGGGAGGCCCTGGAGCGTGAGAAGATTCCCTCGATGCTCCTGGAGGTGGAGGACCGGCTTCCGGCCGACGGCCAGCTCCGGACGCGCTTCGAAGCCTTCATCGAGATGATATGAGAGGATGTGTCCTTGAAGACGGACCTCCCTGACGTTCATGATTATCTTCAAAAGAAGACCGGGATCTTGGGGTGACGCGGAAATCGCATCCCGGAAGCCCATCTTCAAGGACGACGGTAGGTGTCATCGGTGCAACGAGAATGAGGAGAGGATGATGGCGGAAAAAGACGAGGCGAAGGAAAAGCGGAAGATCAAGTCGGTCGGCAGGATGAAGGAGATCATGACGACCTACTACATCGAGGCCAAGACCGCCGAGCAGACCGGTAAGAAGGTCGCCTGGATCACGAGCGGCGGCCCTGTGGAGCCCCTGATCGCCATGGACGTCATCCCCGTCTACCCTGAGAACCACGGGGCGATGATCGGGGCCTCCAAAATGGGGGTGGACCTCTGTCAGAAGGCCGAGGCGATGGGCTACTCGAGCGACCTGTGCTCCTACGCCCGCTCGGACATCGCCTGCGCGACCGTGAACGGCGGGCCGATCGGCGGCCTCCCGAAGCCCGACATGCTGGTCTGCTGCAACAACATCTGCGGGACGGTCCTCAAGTGGTACGAGGTCCAGGCCCGCTACTTCAAGGTCCCCCTCTTCATCCTTGATACCCCCTTCTGCCACACCGGGTTCTCCGAGGAGGCAAAGCGCTACGTGAAGGGCCAGATCAAAGAGTACATTGTCTTTTTGGAGAAGGCCTGCGGGAAGCCCTTCGACTACGACAGGATCCAGTCTGTGGGGCGGCTCTCCGTTGAGGGCCAGCGCCTCTGGCAGGCGGTCCTCGACACGGCGGCCAACCGGCCCGCGCCGCTTTCGGCCTTCGATGCCTTCTTCCACCTGGCCCTGATCGTGACCCTTAGGGGGACCCAGATCGCCGTCGACTACTACCGAGGGCTCCTGGCCGAGATGCAGGAGCGTGTGGCCCAGGGGATCGGGGCCGTCGCTGACGAGAAATACCGCCTCCTCTGGGACAACCTCCCCGTGTGGTTCCGGACGAAGTGGCTCTCCGAGAAGTTCGCCTCCCAGAGGGCGTGCCTTGTTGCCGATACCTACACCTCGGCCTGGTGCGGGACCCTCAAGTACGCCGACGAGAACGACTTCCTCGGGACCATGGCCGAGTGCTACACCCGGATCTACCTCAACATCGGCTTGGACGAGATGGCCCGGCAGGTGATGGCGATGGTGGACAAGTACAGCGCCGACGGCCTGGTCATGCACTCCAACCGGAGCTGCAAGCCCTACTCCCTGGGCCAGTACGACATCCAGCGGATCGTGGGGATGCAGAAGGGGATTCCGACGCTCATGATCGAGGCGGACATGGTGGATGAGCGTAGCTTTGCCGAGAGCCAGGTCGAAACCCGGATCGACGCCTTCATCGAGGTCCTCAGGGGAAGGAAAGGGTAAGCGTTCGGCCATCAAGGGAATGTGGAGAGGCTCCGCCGATTATTCCGCGGATCTTCCCGATAAAGCAGCCGGTGTACGGAAAAGAAGAAAGACCATGAGATAAAGCGCCGCGCTGACGATCAGGGCTTCAGTGAAACCGAAAGAGATGGCGATCGCGATGGTCAAGGTTGACCCCAGGACGGAACCGAGTCCGTTCATTCCCCACATCCAGGGAATCGAGTAGGCCATGTGGTTTTCCTCGATGAATCGGATGCCCAAGGGGAAGGGGATACCCATGCAAAAGCCAAGGGGCAGCAGCAACGCCGCCGCGATGCTGATGCGCACTGCGAAGGAAAGGCCGAGGAGATGATTGAGAATTTGGGGAAGCGCGACGGCATATCCCAGGACGATCAGTGCAATTCCCAGGGACGCCAGCGCAATGCCCCGCATCTTCTGCGTTGGGGTCGTCAGTCGGTTGCTCCATAAGCTGCCCATGCCGGCTCCCCCCAGAAGGGAAGACAGTAAAACGGCCATGGAGAGAACCGGCCGGCCAAGGAAAAGCGAAAACCGTTGGATCAGGGAAATTTCGGTCAGCATGAAGCCGATGCCCAGCATGGAAAAAAGCAGGACGGCTCTGAAGAGAAGCCCCGCCCGATGCGGGGGGGACTGCCGTGATACGCGGCCGTTCCTTTTCATAAAAAGAAGCCCCGCCGCGATCAGAAGAAGCAGGAAAGACGATGTCCACAGGACAAGGGAAACGGACTTCGGCAGCCCTCTCTCAAAATTGTAGAAGAAGGGGTTGTTATCCGAAACAGGGTCGATATCGTATCCCCGCTGGCCGACCATTCTTTGGACATCCGCGGCAGTTGCCCTCCCCCTTCCCAGTGACGTCAACACCGGATTGAGTGGTGCATCGAGATAGGGGAAGAAGGATATTCCGGGACTGTAACCCAAATCGTGCATGGCCCGGTAGAGAACGGTCATCTCCTGTTGATCCAAGGGCTTCTTCTTGAGAACGAAGACCAGGTAGTCCTCCGAGCCGGTGATGTATATGTGGCTCATGGCCTCTTGCTCGCCCATGCCCCTTGCCTTGAGAACCGCCAGGGAAAGTGAGAGCAGGCGCAAGGCCTCGATGTCGTCGTGCGCGACAACCAGCAGACGGCCTTCTTCGCTCAGATGATCCAAGTAATCGGCAATGGCGTCCGTCGTAAAAAGAAAATTTTCCGTCAAGGCAAAGCCTTCGAGGCTCCTGCTGGTGTTGGTGACGGGAAGGCTGAGCATGATTAGATCATGCTTCGCTTTGCTGCGTTTGAAGAAGTGCCTCCCTTCTTCCACAACGACCTGAACGTTCTTCAGGTCCCGGTAAATCCCCCCATTGAAGCGGGAATGACTGCGGACCATGTCGACCAGATCCCCGTTGACCTCGACGGCGGTGATATTCTTTACGCCCCCCATCAGCGCCATCAGGATATCTCTGCCGCCGCCCGGCCCGATGATCAGGGCATCGTCTTTTTCCTCTTCGCGCAGCGAAAGAAAGGGGAAATATCCCGGAAATGTCGTCTTCAACCCTTCAACAGCGGGACCGGGGTTGTCCGCGTTCCCGGTAAACCGGTACATCGGCGATCCGGCCGTGCCGTCCAGATAGATGTCCATCTGCTCCGGATAATCGAGCAGCCTGACAAGGTCCGTTCGACCGAAGGCGCTCCAGCGGGTTTCAACGATCCGGCCGCGCAGGGAAGGCCCGTAGAGAACGTCATGGATCTCTTTTGAAGGATTCTTTCCAATCGGAACGTCCGGCCGATAAAGGCCTGTCCGGTCAGCCCCGAACAGGAAAACGGCGATCACAAAACCTGACAGGGGGAGAATCCGCTTCTTCAGGCCGGGTGGTTCCATGAACGCCAATACAAGGGCGGCGCAGGATGAAAGGGCCCCCAGCAAGAAGACCGTCGAGACGACACCGAATCCATTCAAGAATATCAGGCATCCGAAAGAGCCGCAAGCCGCACCGACCAGATCGAAACCGTAAATTTTAGCGCTTTCGGTTGGAAATTCACGGTAGAATGAAGCCAGAAGAACCCCGGCAAGGGAAAAGGGGACGAGAAAAAGAAGACTGTAGGAAAGGATGTTATCCAGCGCCCCGAACGCAGAACCCACGTGAAGGCCAAGGATGACGGAAAGGGAAACGGTCAGGGAAAGGACAGAGGACCAGAAGGAAAAGTTTCCGGAGAGCTTTTTCAGGCAACCGGTTGAATGCAACAGATATAGGCAGGCGCCACCTCCGCCCAATCCCAGAAGGGCGATGGCCAGAACGGCAAACGCGAAATGATAGGACAGCAATACCGAAAGTAGGCGGGACAGGACGATCTCAAAGGCGATCAGGCTGAAGGAAACGAGGAATATCCCCGCCTGCAGAAGGCGCAGACCCTGCATAAAGACTCTCTTGTCCTATCTCGTTCTGTAAAAGACCGCACATCCGGATCTTCGTCGGTCCGCCGCATCCAGGAACGGCAGACCGACGAGGATCCGGAGAAGGCTATTCCGTTCTGTCTGCCTAGCGGATGAAACTGGGCAGATACATGACCAGGGGCGGGAAGGCCCCGCAGATGCCTAACCCGATGCACTGGATGATGACGAACGGGATGACTGCGTAGTAGATATCGACCAGCCGGACGCTCTTCGGAACGGTCGTCTTCATATAGAATAGGGCGTATCCGAAAGGAGGCGAAAGGAACGACGTCTGCAGGTTGACCGCGATCATGATAAGGAACCACAGCTTGTCGAAGCCCAGCCCCGTGGCAATGGGCACGAAGATGGGGAGCGTGATGTAGAGGATCGCGATCCAGTCGATCAAAAACCCGAGGATGAAGATAATGAACATCATGATAAGGAAGATGCCCCATTTTCCAAAACCCTCGAATTTCATGACAAGATCCGTCACGACATCCCCCCCGCCCAGCCCAAGGAAGACGCCGGTGAAGATGGAAGCGCAGAAGAGGATGGTCATGACCATGCAGGTGGTCCTGGCCGCAGACCAGATACAGTTCGCGAACAGTTTCCACGTGAATCTGCCATATATAATGACCAGCAGGAATGCAACCAGGCAACCGACACCGGCCGCTTCGGTCGCCGTCGCCAGCCCCGTCCATACCGTCCCCAGAACGCCGAATATCAGGGCCAACGGCGGCACGAGGTTTTTCAGAAGCAAAAAAGTCTTCTGGCGCACCGTCAAGGCCGACCTTTCCGCAAGGGGGAGCGCGGGACCCATATGCGGTCGCATCCAGGTGAAGACCAGAACGTAAGTAAAAAACAGCGTCGTCAAGACCAGACCCGGAATGAAGGCGCCGGCGAATAGTTTCCCGACGGAGACGCCCGCCTGGTCGGCCATCATGACCAGCATGATGCTGGGGGGGATCAGGATGCTCAGGACGCCGCCCGCTGCCACGGTACCGCAGGCCATTCGCTTGTCATAGCCATGATTGAGCATAACCGGAACGGCCATCAGCGTCATACTGACGACGCTTGCCCCGATGATACCCGTACAGGCTGCTTCGATGGCGCACATCGCGATGACGGCCAGGGCGATGCCGCCGTTCACGGGACCGAAAAGGTACATCATGCCTTCGAACAGACCCTCGGAGATCTCCGACTGGGAGAGAAATGCGGCCATCAGAACGAACAGGGGGATGGCCAGCAGGATGTTGTTGGTCGTCGCATCGAAGGCGCGACCCAAAAACAGGTACCACCCCGAAGGCCCCCAACCGAAGAACGCGAATATGGCCGCCGTTCCACCCAAGACCAAGGCCACAGGATGACCGAAGAAGAGCCCCGCGATGACCACGATGAACATCGCCACGGTAACGAATTCTGGGGACATGTCAATGATCATAATTGTTCCCCCTTAACCAGATAGATGATTTTTTTGACGAAATCGACAAGCAACTGGAGAAAGAACAGGGCGAACCCAATGGGAATCAAGGTCTTGGCCGGATAGACGATCGGGTTGAAGGCGCTGGGAGTTCTTTCCTGCAGCATCCAGGAAGTGGCGGCAAAGATTGTCCCATCCACCAGCATGATGATCACAAAGGGAATGCCGAAGATCATGTAGTTGACGATATCCGCGATCACCTTTTTTCTTTCGGACAGCCGGTCGTAAAAGACGTCGATATTGGCATGGCCCTTGTAAAGCTGGGTATAGCCCATGGTCAACAGGATCAGGGCGGAGAAAGTGTAACCCAGGATTTCGTGGGTCCAGATGGTCGGTTTCCCCAGAAAGCGGCGTGTAAACACCTCGAAACAGGACAGCCCCACCAGGATGACGAAAACCCAGCTCACGATCTTCCCGATCCTGTCCAGCAGGGCCTCGATAATTTTCATTATGGCTTTGATCTTGTCCACGTTCATCCTCCTTGCATCAGCAAGCCTTCTCGATCTTGTTCCTGCCCGATCCCTCCTCCCTGCGGAGGGATCGGGCAGGAAAAGCGTTCCTGCAAAAAACCGCATTATTTTTTAATGGGATTCTGCACGTAAGGGGTCCCCGGTTTCCAGAACTGTTGCCCCTCCATGCGCTTGCGCACATCCCGCTCGTTCGCGATCACGGAGTCATACACCTTGAATTTCTTGGCAAGGGCCTCCAGTTTTCCGTAGATCTCGTCAAGGTGCGCCGGGTTGCGGCCGAAGGTGAAAGGGGTTTGGATCGTCCGCCATTCCTCGATGTCCTTGAAGTATTTGGCCTGAGAGAAGGCGATCTTGGTATAGTCCGGATTGGCCTCCGCATCGGCAAGCAGATACTTGTCGGCAAGGCCTTGGATCTTCGTCATCGTGGCATCGTCCAGCTTGGTCATCTTGATGCCCTTGTCTTTGAATCTCCTCGTGTACTCTCCGGAACTGTATTCGAAATACGTATAGGACCACATCATGGTGGCCATGGCCGCTTCCTTGAACATGAATTTGATCCGGTCGGGAAGCTTGTCGAAGGCGGCCTTGTTGATCATGACGCCGGAAACGGGGCCCGGCTGGTGCCACCCGGGAAGGACCCAGTACTTGGTCACTTCCTGGAAGCCCATGGCCCAGTCGCATTCGGGAACGGAGAATTCGCCGGCATCAATCGTTCCACGGGAAAGGGCAAGGTAAATCTCCGCGCCGGGCATGAAGATCGCCGCCCCGCCGAGATCTGCAAGGATCTTGGCCTGCACGCGACCGCACTGCCGCATCTTCACGCCCTTGTAGTCGTCGCCCTTGTAAATCGGCTTGTTGGAACGCTGCCCCGATTCCGGCCCCGTGACGGAGTGGGGATACCAGACGATGCCATATTTGGCGTAGAGTTCCTGGCACAGTTCCAGCCCGCCGGCCTGCCAGAACCAAAGCATGTAATCGGCAGGGGTCAACCACATCGGCGTGGAGGTGACCAGGCTGAAGGCGGTGTTCTTCCCCTCCCAGTAGCTCGGCCAATCCGTACCCATCTCCAGGGTTCCCTTGGCCACCGCGTCGAACATTTCATCCGATCTCGTGACCAGTGTGCCTCCGTCGAAATATCGGATCTGCAGATCCGGGGCGGCCAGTTGGTTCATGAGATCGCCGAAGTATTTGTCCCCCCGCCAAAGGGTGATCGATGGGGCCCACATGGTCTGATACCGCCATCGGGTTGCCGCCTCGGCCGCCTCCGACAGAATGCCGGCGGCAACCACGGCGATCCCCATCACCAACAACCACCGCTTCATCCTTTTCATTGCTGTCCCCTCCTTTTTAATGGTTAAGTATCGTTAAAATACAGCCTCCTTGCCAATTAAGGAGTTGACCCTTGCTGGGCAACCACGTCTCCTTCAGTGACAACTGACGTTTTATTTTCTGGTGATGGTTCCTTCCCAGGTGCTGATGGTTTTTTCCTGTTTGTCCT